>JBAUGC010000574.1:0-4293 GCA_049679485.1 Xanthobacteraceae bacterium | reverse complement strand
GATCTGGCCTTCCTGCTTCCTCGGTAGTTTGAAAGGGCAAGCGCCCTTTGGATTTCTATCGCGCGGGCATAGCACGCGCGACAGAATGTTAACCGCCCTTTGATCGGGCCGCCCGATGCGTCACCATAACGCTAGGCGGCGACAGCCGATTTGCTCGACTTCGCTTGAATGAACGCCAGCAGGTCGGCATTAATCGTTTCCGCTTGCGTGGTCGGCATGCCGTGCGGAAAGTCCTTGTAGGTCTTCAGCGTCCCGTTTTTCAGCAGCTTCGCCGACAACGGACCAGAAGCAATGTAGGGAACGATCTGATCGTCTTCGCTGTGAATCACCAGCACCGGCACGGTGATCTTCTTGAGGTCCTCGGTGAAATCGGTCTGTGAGAAGGCGACGATGCCGTCGTAATGCGCCTTGGCGCCGCCCATCATGCCTTGGCGCCACCAGTTGGCGATCACGGCTTCCGAGGCCTTCGCGCCCGGTCGGTTGTAGCCATAGAACGGCCCTTCCGGAAGCGCGCGATAGAATTGCGAGCGATTGGCCGCGAGCTGCGCCTGAAGTCCGTCAAATACTTCTTTGGGAAGGCCGTTCGGATTGGCCGCCGTCTTCAACATGAGCGGCGGCACCGCGCTGATCAGGGCCGCCATTGCCACCCGGCTTTCGCCGTGTCGTCCCAGATAATGCGTCACCTCACCGCCGCCGGTGGAATGGCCGACGTGAATGGCGTTCTTCAGATCGAGATGAGCCGTCAAAGCCGCCAGGTCGTCGGCATAGTGATCCATGTCATGGCCGTCGCCGGTCTGGCTAGATCGGCCGTGGCCGCGGCGATCATGGGCTATGACGCGATAGCCGCGATTGAGGAAGAACAGCATCTGCGCGTCCCAGTCATCGGCCGACAGCGGCCAACCATGACTGAATACGATCGGCTGACCTTTGCCCCAGTCTTTGTAATAGATCTGCGTGCCGTCTTTGGTCGTGATCATGGACATGTTCGCGTATCCGTGTGTTGTGGTTGTGAATTCAAGCGTTTGGGGGTCCGCAGCGAGAACCCGCGGAACGCAGGGCCCGCGGGCACCTGCGCCGGTTCCAGTCTGAAATCGCGCCTGCCGATGGCACCTGAGCTACCAGGGGAAACAGCGGGACTTCGGCACGTCGCCGTTGTTGCGTAGCTCACGGACAAGCGATTGCTCGTTTGCCCGTTGCAATTCACGTGGGCAACCCGGGCGCGGAGCACAATAGCCGTTGGAAAATATGATTCTGTGTTCTCATTCCAATAGGCTCCGCATTGACACGGTTCCGTCGCGATTAGTTCTTGATTCCGCCGCCGGCACGATAGTGTAGCGTCTCATCTCGTTGCCGTTGAGGAGCGTCAGACATGAAGGCAAGGCGCAACACCGGTCGCGCTAATCCGCCAAGATCATCCTCGCGCATCAGCATGCGCGCGACGAAATCCGCCGAGACGGGTCCGCCGCGCGATTTCCGGGGCTACGGCGCCTATCCGCCGGATGCTGCCTGGCCGCGCGGCGCGAGGATCGCGGTCAATCTCAATCTCAACGTCGAGGCGGGCGGCGAACATTGCGTGCTCGAAGGTGACGACGCGTCGGAAGCAATGCTGACCGATATCGGATTTCCGTCTTACAAAAACACGCGCAGCCCGATGGTCGAGTCGGTTTTCGAGTATGGCCCACGGGTTGGATGCTGGCGCCTGCTGCGCATTTTCAAACGTTTCGATATCAAGGTCAGCATTCTCGGCGTCGTGCGCGGCCTGCAGCAATATCCCGAACTGGCGCAGGCGTTCGTCGCGGAAGGCCATGAAATCGTCAGCCATGGCTGGCGCTGGCTGGACTACCATCACATGCCGGTGGACGAGGAACGAAAGCACATCCGTTTGGCGTTCGACGGCATCAAGGCGCTGGCTGGGGCGCCGCCGATCGGCTGGTTCAACGGCCGCCCGAGCATCAATACCCGCCGTCTCGTCGTTGAACACGGCGGCTTTCTCTACGACCGCGACTATCTCGGCGACGAGTTGCCGTTCTGGATCAAACACGGCGACCGCGACCATCTGGTCATACCGTTCTCGTTCGAGACCAACGACAACCGTTTCGACCAGAACAACGGTTTTAGTACCGCCGATGAGTTCGCCGAATACCTGTGCGACTGCTTCGATCTCCTTTACGAAGAAGGCGCGGACGTGCCGAAGATGATGAGCATCTCGCTGCACGATCGGCTGATCGGCCGGCCCGCCAAGGCGGTCGGTTTGATCAAATTCCTCGAACATGCCCGCAAGCACGATCGCGTCTGGTTCTGTACCGGCAAGGATATCGCGGAGCATTGGCGCCGCACGCACCCGCCACGCGATTAAGAGAACTCGTGTCCACCGTGATCGCAGCGCCGCGACGGCGCCCGATCGTGACGTCAAATCCCTCGCGTCAGCCAGCGCGGCGCTCGGAGAACTCGCGCTCTCGCTTCTTCTCGCCGGAGCGCGTGATGCTTTTGATCTTCGCCGGCGGGCGGCCGGACTTTTCCGCGATCTCGCGGTCCTGCTCGATCAGGAAGCCGTGCGCGGGCTTGTCGCCGTCGACGCCGCCGGTTAGCGTGCGCGGTACTTTGCGGTTTGAGCGTTGGGTGCCGTCTTCGTAGACGACATCGAACATGACGAATTCGGAGTTGAGTCCCGGCTTTCTCGGCATGGCTTTTTCTCGCTTGTTGGTTTTGTGTCGCCGGTTTACGCGAAAACGCCGGCGCCATTATGACGCCGGCGTTTGTTATTTGGTATTGAATTAGGCCGATTGAAGATTGGCGGCCGCGGACTTGCCGCTGCGGCGGTCGGCCTGGATGTCGAAGGAAACCTTCTGACCTTCGACGAGCGAGCGCATACCGGCCTGCTCGACGGCGGAGATGTGAACGAACACATCCGGGCCGCCGGCGTCCTGGACGATGAAGCCGTAACCCTTCTGGGCGTTGAAAAACTTGACGGTACCTGTAGCCATGATGGCCTCCATTGAAAACGCAAAACGCGTTTTTGCGGCCTTGCAAACAATTCGCAAGGTCCAAATCCGGATTTCGCGTGGTCTTGGGAAAGGCCGTCTTGAGCTAAAGGCTCAAATCGGCGAGACGGCAAGGCAGGCTAAATCTCGAACGGCGCGTATATAGAGACGCTTTGCCGATTTGGCAATCGAGAAGCCCCTTCGTCAACCCGCTGGTTAACGATACATGCACGGCGTTCGGGCCGTTCCGCGCCACGACATGGCCTCGTCCCGTCCCCTTTGCCGCCCAATTCCGTCGTGACAACCCGGCCGTCGCAATCAGCTTGGAGCAGACGAATGCTGAAATCGGTCGCGTATTCCGTAACATTTTCCGTACTCATTTTTGGCGCGCCGGCGCAGCCGGCCTCGGCGAGCTGGGTGTCTGCCGATGGTGTTAATCAATATTCCGCGCGGGCGTCTTCGGCGCCGCGCCATGCTGAACGTCAAATGTATACTCAAGCCGCGGTTCAAATCCCCGGCCGCGTCCCGGAGCAGGCTTCAGCTTACGAGTCGATGATCGCCCAGCACGCCAGCGCCAACGGCGTGCCGCCTTCGCTCATCCATCGCGTCATCATGCGCGAGAGCCGGTACAATCCGCGCGCCGTCAGCGCCGGCAATTACGGACTGATGCAGATCCGCCTCGGCACCGCACGTGCCATGGGTTACACCGGCTCGGCCGCGGGCCTGCTCGATGCCGAGACCAACATGACCTATGCCGTGCGCTATCTCGCCGGCGCCTATCACGCCGCCGGTGGCAATGAGTCGCGCGCGGTCACGCTCTATGCGCGCGGGTATTATGCACGCGGCAATTAAGTCCCGCGCTTGCGCTGAATGGCGCTATCTCCATTTGCGCGTGGGGGCCATGAGCAGAAAGACGCCGTGGTCTTCCCACGCGCTTAGGCGTTGCCCGGCATTTTACGTACGCCGCGGTTCGGCTTGCCGCTTGACGTTGCGTCTTGATTACCAGTCGCGCAAAATTGCTATATCCTTGGATGCGTCGGAGTCAGGCGATGTCGTTCCTCAGCGCGTTATTCGGCGGGCGCGATGCCGCCAAGGCGGAAAAGCCGTCGGAGCCGGTAGAGTATAAAGGCTTCATTATCCGCGCCGCGCCGTTCAAGAGCGAAGGCCAATATCAGACGGCGGGTGTGATCGAGCGCGAAATTGGTGGTGTCCGCCAGGAGCACCGTTTCGTCCGCGCCGACGGCATTGCCTCCTACGACGATGCGGTGACCTTCACGCTGGGCACAGCCCGGCAGATGATCGATTTGCAGGG
>JBAUGC010000573.1:0-13181 GCA_049679485.1 Xanthobacteraceae bacterium | reverse complement strand
ACCGGAGGCTGTAACCTGGGGGCTGCTTTTGCAGGAGACCGCCACGCGACGCTGAGCGTCGGTTTCGGGCTGGCTGGTAGCGAGCAGGTCGTCGATAAACCAGCCCGCTTCCCACGTCTGGGTTTGCAAACGACTGCCTATTGCATCATCTGTGTCCGGCAGTGCGTGGCCCATCAGCATCTGGAGAAGCAAATAAGCGGCGATCTGGTCTTCAAAGTCAAAGCCGGGCCCTGCCCGTGACCGCGTCGTCGCGGCGGAAACTTTGGGCCTTTTTCTCTCGGTTTTTGGGCGTCTTTTTTTTACCCCCATGCGAAGGTTGCGCTCCTAAATGATTGGTGCGGGCGGCCGGACTCGAACCGGCACAGCGATTTCTCACCGAGGGATTTTCATACCAGCTACGGCTTTCGCCGCCTCGCCTGGGCGCGTCCGCGCTTTCGGCTCGTTTGTGGTCTGGACTATACCTTCACCGTGGCGCGTCCGCGCTTTAGGTGCTGCCCGTCTAGTCTCTACACCTTCGCGCCGGCCGTTCGACCGGAGCGCTTGGCTCGGGATTGCCTGTAACCGGTTTCCCCGAATTTGAGCAGTTCTGCACCTTCGGTTTCCCGGAGGGCACTCAATGGCTTAAGTCCCTTGCGTCTACCTGTTCCGCCACGCCCGCACTTGCCGGTAATCCTAGCGGGCAATCGGCTGACCGCCAAGGCAAAGGTCGGCGATACGAATTTCGCCGTGATCATTGAATTTCCGTAACGGCTGGTGCGCTTGGGCGACCCTCTAAAGCAGGTTCGCGCGGTCGCCCTTGCAGCACCGGGCGCGCGTGCACCGGAAGCGAGCACGATGCCCGGCGGCTCCCGTTATTGCTGCTTATTCTTGGCAGTTGTTGGCGCCGCCGGGCGAACATTGCCCCACGGATCACCGGATGAAGCCTTGTCGGGTATCTTCTTCATCGCCGCCCGGTAGGCTTCATCGGTGGCTTTTTGTTTTTCGATGTCGTCCTTGGTCAAAGTTTTTCTCGCGTTGAGCGGAATGCCCACTGTGTCCTGGGCGGCGGCAGCCCCGGTCATTAAAGTGACGATGGCCCCCGCCTGGATGAGTTTCCGCAACATCCCTGCTCCTACTCCTTGAAGACGTGCCCCCATAAGCTGTCCCAGTCGGCCCCCGAAATATCGGTGACGCGCCCGTCGTGCTCGAAGAATTTGTTCGGCACCTGGAACATCGCGAGCATCAGCCCGCCTTCCGGCGTCCAGGCGACGTGCCGGCTGCCCGCTTCGCGCCAGACGAACTCGCCGGCGCCGACGCTGAGCCCGGCAACCGGACCTTCCTTGTCGACGAGCTTGCCCTCGAGCATATAGGTCTGCTCGATCTTGACGTGCTCATGATCCGGCAGCACGGCGCCGGGAGCAAGGCGCATCAGCGCCGTGACAAGCCCGCTCTCTTTGTCGAGCAGCAGGCCTTTCACTTCGCAGCCGGGGAAGCGCGTCTTTTTCCATTCCATCTCGGCCGGGCGCACGACGTGCGAATGGGTCTCGGCGGTGTCGTGGCCTGCTTTCGGCGTGATCGCATCCATTGGGCGTCTCCTACAATCCCGCTTCGTTGATCGGCGGCTGGAACGCGAGTCCAGTATCCCACGGAAAGTAGATCCAGGTATCCTGCGACACCTCGGTGATGAAAGTATCGACCAACGGCCGGCCCATGGGCTTGGCGTAGACGGTCGCGAGGTGGGCGCGCGGCACGATTTCGCGCACAACTTTCGCGGTCTTGCCGGTGTCGACCAGATCGTCGACCAGCAGAACCCGCACCCCCTGCCCGCCGCCGAGAGCAACAATCGGCGCCGCGACGTCCTTGAGCACCTTCAGGTCGCCTTGGTTGGTGCCGGTGTAGCTCGATACGCACACCGTCTCGATCAGCTTAATGCCAAGTTCGCGCGCGACGATCGCGGCCGGCACCAGGCCGCCGCGGGTGATGCAGACGATAGCCTCGAATGGCCCGGCGCCGCTCAAGCGCCAGGCGAGCGCCCGCGAATCGCGGTGAAATTGGTCCCACGACACCGGAAAGATTTTGGCGGGATCGCGCGGGACTGGTCCGGCGGGCTGCTCTGTTTCGACCTGGGCCATCAAAGGTCCTTGCGGCGAGGGTGACGCGTTTTCAGCCGATATCAGACCTGGCGCACCGCTGGCAATCAGGGAATCTCATACACCGTGGTTTCGTCAGCGATGCCGCGCAAAGCTGCGCGCTGCATAGTCGGCTGCAGGCCGGAGCTATCGAGAATTTTGGCTGCCTTGACGTCCTCGACCACCGATTTGGTGACAAAAATCGCGCGCGAGGAAGCGAGCCCTTGCACGCGGGCGGCCATGTTCACGGTCTGGCCGAAGTAATCCTGGCTGTTGTTCAGCGTGACAGCGAGGCATGGCCCTTCGTGAATGCCGATTTTAAGGAGCAAATCCTCATTGTTGCGTTCGGCGTTGATGCGCGCCATTTCCTCGCGCATGCGCAACGCCGCCGCCAGCGCGCGGTCGGGCGTCTCGAAGGTGGCCATTACCGCGTCGCCGATGGTCTTGACTACTGCGCCGGCCTCCGCCGCTACGACGTCGTAGAGCACGTGAAAATGCTGGCGCACCAGATCGTAGGCGACGAGGTCGCCGACCCGCTCGTAGAGCGCGGTCGAGCCTTTGAGATCGGTGAACAGGAAAGTGAGGCTCGTGATCTTGAGCCGCTGGTCAACGTCGAGGGTCTCGGTGCGATAGATGTCGCGGAAAGTCTGGTTGGTCAGGAGACGCTTTGCCGTCAGGAACGGCCGGCGCTTGCCCAGCAGATGGTGCAGGGAATCGCCGGCGATCCATAGCCCCGGCAACACCCGCCGGTTGGTGCGGTTCTCGAGCGCGAGCCGCAACGGCCCGGGCCGCATCTCGATGGTGCCGACCGGCGCTTTCACGTTATTGAAGACCATCGTCAGGGCCTGCCGCTCGCGCGTCAGCTCACCTTTGACATCGATGAACTGCGTGCCATGCGTCACCGGATCGAACAGGATGACAAATTCATTGGGCAATTGCACCGACAGCACCGCCTTTTCTCCAGCCGGCAACTCGATTGAATCGACCGTGAACTCAGCGAGACTCTCCGCGAGAGCTTTGGGAAGATCGACACCCGAGCACCAGAAAATCTGCCGGTAATATTCGACTTCGGAAAGCGTGTCCGGATTATGCGCGGCGATGCGGCGCACGCGCGGGCTCACCGTAAAGGTCACCTCCACCATCTCATCGAGCGTCGGCTTGTAACCGGCCGCGCACAAGCCGCAGTCGTATTCGTCGCGGTTCACGGTCTTAAGCGTCGCACCGGCGTCGAGCACACCGCCGCAGCCGGGGCAGAGCACATTCCACGATAATTCGAACAGGCCGAGCCTCGCCGCATGGAGAAACGCCGCGATGGTCCGCTCTTCATCAAGACCGTGCTTGCCGGCGAAGGCGAGCACATTGATGCGGCAAAGCTCGTGATCGGCCCCATCGCGAACCAATTGCTCGATGGCGGCGGCACAATCAGTATCCGCCGATTGGCGCAATACGCCAAAGAGGGCTTCGGTGTCGCTCATTTAAGCGCTTCCTCGCACCACATTGCAGCGAAGGGTAGGCTTCAGGTTGGGGCGCTGCAAGGCGAGCCACCGTGATCGCCGCAGCGCCCGGCATCACGGTGACTTGAGCCGGGTCTTTTACCTGGAGCGCCGGCCGTCCGGCGCCCTACCCGGCCGCAAGCTGCGCCTGCACCCGCTTGAGCATCGCCTCCACGGCGGCCTTGGCATCGGCCAGTTTTTGCGGGTCGCGCGAGCGCATCACGATGTGGGCGTTGGCGCGCCGGTCTTCATCGATAAAAGGATAGGAGCCGATAATGACCGCGGGATGCGCTTTCGCCACCGCGCCGAGTTCGCTGCCGATATCGCCTTCGCGGCAGTCGGCGCGCACCGTATCCGACAACATCTTCACGCCGGTCTTCAGCTGCGGCGCCACGTAGTCGAGCATGGCCTGCATGACTTGTGGAATGCCAGCCATGACGATGACGTTGTCGATACGGAAACCGGGCGCGGCCGAGATTTTGTTGAGAACCAATTCCGCGCCTGCGGGCATCCGCGTCATGCGCATGCGCGCCTCGTTCATAGTGCCGCCGGTTTCGGCGAGGCGCGCGCGCAGAATTTCGACCGCGCCGGGATGATAATCGATCGGCACGCCGAACGCCTTGGCGATCGCATCAGCGGTAATGTCGTCGTGGGTCGGGCCGATGCCGCCGGTGGTGAAGACGTACGTGTAGCGCGCACGTAATGCGTTGAGCGCCGCGACGATCTCCGGCTCCTCGTCGGGCACGACGCGCACTTCCTTGAGATCGATGCCGATCGCGGTGAGAAACTCCGCAGTGTAGCCGATGTTCCTGTCCTTGGTTCGGCCAGACAGAATCTCGTCACCGATGACAAGCAGAGCCGCCGTTATGATCGCGCTGTCGCTGTCAGTCGTGCGGGTCGTCGAGCCGCTCATCGGCAAATCTCCACACCTTCGCGTTTTCTGTAGCGCGGCAGCCCCGACGGCTCAAGCATGGCGCTGTTTCGGACCCGCTGATATGGTCGCGCAACGTCAGGGAGAGAAACGTCATGGATTTTTCGATATCGGAGCGGCAAAAACTCTGGCGCGACCGGGTTATCGCTTTCATGGAAGCCCATGTCTATCCGTCGGTCGAAACCTACGACCGTCAGGACCACGAAGGCGAACGCTGGAAGGTCATCCCGGTCCTCGAACAGCTGAAAGCCAAGGCCAAAGCCGAAGGCCTGTGGAATCTCTTTCTGCCGCCATCCCCGACGCACGACGAAGGCGACTACCACGGCGCCGGACTGACGAACCTCGACTATGCGCTTTGCGCCGAGCAGATGGGCCGGGTTTCCTGGGCATCCGAGGTCTTCAATTGCTCCGCGCCCGATACCGGCAACATGGAAGTGCTGCATCGCTACGGCTCGCCGGAGCAAAAGACCAAGTGGCTCAAGCCGCTGCTCGCCGGCGAAATCCGCTCGGCGTTTCTGATGACCGAACCGGCGGTGGCCTCCTCCGACGCCACCAATATCGAAACCTCGATTGTCCGCGACGGCAGCGGCTATGTGATCAACGGCCGCAAATGGTGGTCATCGGGCGTCGGCGATCCGCGCTGCAAGATCACGATCGTCATGGGAAAGACCGACCCGAGCCGCGCCCGGCACGAACAGCAATCGCAGATCCTGGTCCCGCTCGATACACCGGGCGTCAAAGTGCTGCGCATGCTGCCGGTGTTCGGCTATGACGACGCGCCGCACGGTCACGCCGAAGTCCAGCTCGATAATGTGCGGGTGTCGGCTGGCAATCTGCTCCTCGGCGAAGGCCGCGGCTTTGAGATCGCGCAAGGACGGCTCGGACCTGGGCGGATCCATCACTGCATGCGGACGATTGGCGCCGCCGAGGTCGCGCTGGAAAAGATGACCAAGCGGCTTTTGTCGCGCGTCGCTTTCGGCAAGAAGCTCGCCGAGCATTCGGTGTGGGAGCAGCGCATCGCCGAAGCGCGGATCGACATCGAGATGACGCGGCTCCTTTGCCTGAAGGCCGCCGACATTATGGACAAGCTCGGCAACAAGACCGCGCAGCTCGAAATCGCCATGATCAAAGTGGCGGCGCCGCGGATCGCGCTACGCGTTATCGATGACGCGATCCAGGCGCATGGCGCGATGGGCGTAACCACCGACGCCGGACTGGCGAAATCTTATGCCCATATCCGCACCCTTCGGCTCGCCGACGGGCCGGATGAAGTCCACTGCCGCGCGATCTCGCGGCTGGAAATGCGCAAATACACCAACGCCCGGATCTGAGAACACCTCACCCGCACGCAAATTCCGCTCAGGCGATGGTGACGCCGCCATCAACCACTATGGTTTGTCCGGTCATGAAGCTTCCGGCCTGCGACGCGAGCATGATCGCGGCGCCGGCAATCTCGTCAGGCTCACCGATGCGGCGAAGGGGTGTCTGTTCGCTTCTGTGTTTCAGCATCTCCGGATTTTCCCAAAGCGCGCGCGCAAAATCGGTGCGGATCAGGCCCGGCGCGATGCAGTTAATCCGTACGTTGTGCGGTCCAAGCTCGACGGCGAGATTGCGCGCCAGTTGCAAATCCGCCGCCTTGGAAATGCAATAGGTGCCGATGACCGGGCTGCCGCGCAGGCCGCCGATCGAGGAGACGATGATGATCGCGCCATCCTTGCGGGCGATCATCTGCGGCGCCACCATCGTGATCAGCCAGTGATTAGACACGATGTTGTTGTCGAGAATTTTGCGCAATTGCTCGTCGGAGATGGTGTGCATCGGCCCGTAATGCGGATTTGAGGCGGCGTTGCATACCAGCACGTGGATATTGCCGAACTGGCGCGTTGTTTCCGTGACCAGCCGCTGCAATTCGTCTTTTGACGAGATATTCGCCGGTATCGCCAGCGCCTGCCCCGCGCCGTACTTGGAGTTGATCGCCGTCGCCACTTCCTGGCAGGCGTCGAGCTTGCGCGAGGAAACCACCACCTTCGCCCCGTGCTCGGCCATTCGCTCGACAATGGCCCGCCCGATGCCGCGCGATGAGCCGGTGACGACCGCCACCTTTCCACTGAGGTCGAAGAGCGACACGGGCGTTCCTTCCTGTTGCATATGATGTATTTTGCGCTCGAGCTTATTGAGCGCAAAGCGAACCGGCAAGCTGAAGAGGAAACGACGATGAGCGCCATCAATGCCGTCACCGATCTGACCCGCGAAGGCGACATCGCCGTCATCACCATCAACTCGCCTCCGGTCAACGCGCTTTCCGCCGACGTTCGCAACGGCCTGCGCGACGGCGTCCAGCAGGCGACGGCCGACGCCGCCGTCAAAGCCGTTGTCGTGATTTGCGACGGCCGCACTTTCATCGCCGGCGCCGACATTTCCGAATTCGGTAAACCCGCCAAAGGCGCGACGCTGCCGGAACTGCAAACGGCGCTTGAGGGCGGACCGAAGCCGGTGATTGCCGCCATCCATGGCACTGCGCTCGGCGGCGGTTTCGAAATGTCGCTGATGTGCCATTACCGCGTCGCGGCGCCGTCGGCGAAGTTCGGCTTCCCCGAGATCAAGCTTGGTCTCATTCCCGGGGCCGGTGGCACCCAGCGCCTGCCGCGCTTAAGCGGGGTTGAGGCCGCGCTTGAGGCCATTCTTTCCGGCACGCCATTTTCCGCCACGCAGGCGCTGGAATGGGGCGTGGTGGATACTCTCGTCGAGGAAGGAAAATTGCGCGACGGGGCGCTCGCCTTCGCGCGCAAAGTCATCGATATGAAAATGCCGCTGCGCAAGATCCGCGACCTCAACGACAAGATTGAAGCGGCCCGCGGACACCCGGAAATATTCGACAAAATCCGCCGGGAATATGCCCGCAAATATCGCGGCTTCGAGGCCTGGCAGGTCGCTATCCGTGCCGTGCAGAACGCGATCGAACTGCCTTTTGACGAAGGCATGAAGCGCGAGCGTCAGGCCTTCCTTGACCTCATCCCCACCGCGCAATCGCAGGCGCAGCGTTACGTGTTCTTCGCCGAACGCAAGGTGTGGAAGATCGCCGATGTGCCGGACGACACGCCGACCTTGCCGATCAATAAGGTTGGCGTGATCGGCGCCGGCACCATGGGCGGCGGTATCTCGATGAATTTTCTCAATGCCGGCATTCCGGTGACCATCGTCGAGACCGCACAAGCCGCGCTCGATCGCGGCATTGCCGCCGTGCGCCGCAACTACGACAACACCGCCAAGAAGGGGCGGCTGACTGCGGCCGACGTCGAAACCCGCATGGGACTTCTTCATCCCGGTTTGAATCTAGACGCTCTGTCCGACTGCGATCTGATCATCGAAGCGGTGTTCGAGAATATGGACATCAAAAAGGACGTCTTCGGCAAACTCGACAAGATCGCCAAACCGGGCGCGATCCTCGCGTCCAACACCTCCTACCTCAACATCGACGAGATCGCGTCGGTAACCAGCCGGCCTGACCACGTGCTCGGCATGCACTTCTTCTCGCCGGCGAACGTGATGCGGCTTCTTGAAGTCGTGCGTGGCGCCAAGACCGCAAAGCCGGTGATTGCAACCGTCATGCAGCTGGCGCGGAAGATCGGAAAAATCGGCGTGCTTGTCGGCGTCTGCCACGGCTTTGTCGGCAACCGCATGCTGGCGCAGCGCCAGCGCGAGGCGCAAAAGCTGATCCTCGAAGGCGCCATGCCCTGGGACGTCGATCGTGTGATCTACGATTTCGGTCTGCCCATGGGCCCGTTTGCCATGAGCGATCTCGCCGGCCTCGACATCGGCTGGTCGAAGGAGACGAGCAAATCCTCGACCATTCGGGAAATCCTTTGCGAGATGGATCGGCGCGGACAAAAAACCGGCGCCGGATTCTACGACTACGACGAACAGCGCAATGCCAAGCCGTCACCTGTCGTCGAGAAGATCATCCTCGACTTCGCCGCCAAGAAGGGCATCAACCGGCGCAGCATCTCTAACCAGGAGATTCTGGAGCGCTGCATCTATCCGATGATCAACGAAGGGGCCAAGATCATCGAAGAGGGCAAGGCCCAGCGCGCCTCCGACATCGATGTTGTCTGGATCAACGGCTATGGCTGGCCGGTCTATCGCGGCGGCCCGATGTTCTATGGCGACCTGATCGGCCCGGACAAAGTGCTGGCGAAACTGAAGGAGTTCGAGGGGACAATGGGGGCGGACTTCACCCCCGCCCCGCTCCTCGAAAGCCTCGCCGCCGAGAAGAAGCGTTTCCAGGATTTGTGAAATCGGGCAACGCCACTCGGTTAATCACTTCGCCTAAAACGTAAGCACTAAGGATTGGGTAACCGCCGGCCTGGGCACGCCCTGCCCGTCCAAATTGGCGCGAAGATTGCTACAAAGGTGCTATCGCCATTGATACGGCAGGCATTTCCAGTACCAACGCGAGCGGGCCGGGGACATGTTCGACGAAATGAGGGGTAGCGAAGGCGCGGTCCGGCCGGCCTACGCCGAGCTGTCGCAATGGCTGGACCAGATTGCGCCCGACACGCTCGATTTCCGCCGCCGCGAGGCGGAGCTGTTCTTCCGCCGCATCGGCATCACCTTTGCGGTCTACGGCGAGCCCGAGGCGCAGGAGCGTCTCATCCCCTTCGACGTCATCCCGCGCATCATCTCAGCGGCGGAATGGGAGGTCCTGCAACGCGGTCTCGAACAGCGCGTCAAAGCCATCAACGCTTACATTAAGGACGTCTACAGCCGCCGCGAAATCCTGAAAGCCGGAATCGTTCCCGAGGACCTGGTGTTTCAGAACCCGGTCTTCCGCCCGGAGATGAACGGGCAAAAGGTACCGCACGACGTCTACGTACATGTCGCCGGCATCGACATCATCCGCGTCGACGCCGAAGACTTTTACGTCCTCGAAGACAATGCGCGCACGCCGTCGGGCGTCTCCTACATGCTGGAGAACCGCGAGATCATGCTGCGGCTGTTCCCGGAATTGTTCTCCCGCTATCGGGTCGCACCGGTGGAGAATTACCCGGATGAGCTTCTGGCGACGCTGAAATCCATCGCACCGCCGACCGCTTCCGCCGAACCGACCGTCGTGCTGCTGACCCCCGGCGTCTTTAACTCCGCCTACTACGAGCATTCGTTCCTGGCCGACAAGCTCGGTGTCGAATTGGTCGAAGGCCGCGATCTCGTGGCCAAGGGCGACGTCATTTACATGCGCACGACCGAAGGCTTAAAGCGCGTTGACGTCATTTATCGCCGTGTCGATGACGACTTTCTCGATCCGCTGGTATTCCGGCCTGACAGCGCGCTCGGGGTACCCGGCCTGATGTCTGCCTATCAGGCCGGCAACGTCACGCTCGCGAATGCGGTCGGGACCGGGATCGCTGATGATAAAGCGGTCTACAGTTACATGCCCGACATCGTAAAGTTCTATCTGGGCGAGGAGCCGCTCCTGAAGAACGTGCCGACCTGGCGCTGCCGGGAGAGCGATCATCTCGCCTATGTGCTCGACCATCTCGAAGAACTGGTGGTGAAGGAAGTGCACGGCTCCGGCGGCTACGGCATGCTGATCGGTCCGAAGGCTGCCAAGGTCGCGATCGACGCGTTTCGCGCCAAGCTGAAGTCCGACCCGAAAAATTTCATCGCGCAGCCGACACTTGCACTGTCGACCTGCCCCACCTGCGTCGAAGAGGGCATAGCGCCGCGCCACGTCGACCTGCGTCCATTCGTGCTCTCGGGCAGCGACCGCGTCCGTATCGTGCCCGGCGGACTGACGCGGGTTGCGCTGAAGAAGGGCTCGCTTGTCGTCAACTCAAGCCAGGGCGGCGGCACCAAGGATACTTGGGTGTTGGACGGATAAACGCAAAAGATGCTCTCGCGCACGGCCGATAACCTGTACTGGCTCGCCCGCTATGTCGAGCGCGCGGAATATCTGGCGCGCATCCTCGAGACCACCTACCGGCTCACGGCGCTGCCGCTCTCCTATGTCGGCACCTCGAACGAGTGGGAATCGGCGGTCGCTACAGCCGGCTGCGGCAGCGCCTTTTTTGCGGCCTATTCCGAGGCGAACGAAGAGACCGTCACCGAGTTTTTGGCGTTCTCGACCAGCAATCCATCCTCGATCCGAAACTGCATCGAGACGGCGCGGCTGAACGCTCGCTCGGTCCGCACCGCGCTCACCATCGAGATGTGGGACACGATCAACAGCGCCTGGCTTGAGCTCAAGAAGTGGGGCAATGGTCCGCGGTCACGCGAGGAGTTCGCGCGCTTCCTGCGCTGGGTGCAGGAATCCTCGCTCCGGTTCGACGGATCGGCTTATCGCACCATGCTGCGCAACGATGCCTACTGGTTCTCTCGCCTCGGCGTCTATATCGAACGCGCCGACAACACGGCGCGCATCCTCGACGTCAAATACCACTTGCTGCTTCCAGCGCATGAAAGAGTCGGCGGCCCGCTCGACTACCATCAATGGGCCTCGATCCTGCGCTCGGTGTCGGCGCTCACGGCGTATCACTGGGTTTACCGCCAGAACGTCAAGCCGTGGCTGGTGGCCGACCTGCTTATGCTCAAGGATGAGATGCCGCGCTCGCTGGCGAGCTGCTATGAGAATCTTGTGCAAAATCTCGACCGCATCGCCCACGCCTACGGCCGCCAGGGCAATGCCCAGCGTCAGGCCCGCGCTGTGAGGGCGCGGCTGCAAAACAGTCGCATTGAAGAGATTTTCCAAACCGGACTGCACGAGTTCATCGACAATTTCGTCGAGGACAACAATCAGCTCGGAACGGCCATCGCCCAGCAATATCTGATGTAAGCGGCCGGCAGACAGCGGACGACAGAGGACAGACGGGCATCGGGTCGTCTATCATCCGTCCGTTGTCATCCGTCATCCGCCGGCCGTCATGCGTCTCCACATCGCCCATAGCATCGTCCGTCGCTACGACCCGCCCGCCGCTGGTGCAATCCAGGTACTGCGGCTTACGCCGCGCAACCATGAGGGTCAGTACGTCATCGGCTGGCGCATCGATATTTCCGCCGACGCCCGTCTCAACGCGCATGAGGATGCCTTTGGCAACCTGACCCACGTGTTCACCGCCGACGGTCCGCTCGAGACATTGAGCATCAGGGTCGACGGCGAGGTCGAAACGCAGAATACCGACGGGGTGGTTCGCGGTACCGTCGAACGATTTCCGCCAAGCCTGTTCCTGCGCGACACAGCGTTGACGCAGACCGATGAGCGCATCAGCGAGTTTGCCGACGAAACCGCCCCGGCCAGCAGCGGCGATGTACTGGCTCACCTCCACGCGCTTATGCACCGGCTGCACGAAGAGCTGCCGCATGACAACGACGGACCGCAAGAAGCCGCGACAGCGGTCGAGGTGTTCGCACGCAAGCGCGGCATTGCCCGCGACTTGACGCATATCTTCATCAGCGCAGCACACAGTCTTGCGATCCCGGCGCGATATATCTCCGGTTATATCTGCGCCGAAGACGCCATCGAGCAGCACGCCGGTCACGCCTGGGCGGAGGCCTTCGTGCCCCGCCTCGGTTGGGTCGGCTTCGACCCGGTAAACTGCGTTTGCCCGACCGACGCCTACGTTCGCGTCGCCGTCGGTCTCGATGCTCTGGGCGCGGTGCCGGTACGTGGTACCCGCTATGGTGCGGGCGACGAGAAGCTCGCGGTCGCGATCAAGGTCGATCAGTGAGCGAGGTAAGCGGGGAAGGCCGAGGCGGCATGGCGCAAACGGACCACGGCCAGTATAAAGAGCGCATTGCGGGAGCCGGTGAATCGATGACTTATTGCTGCGGCATTCTGGTGCGTGAAGGCTTGGTGATGTTCGGCGATACCCGCACCAATGCCGGCGTCGACAACATCGCCACCTTCCGCAAGCTCCACATCTTCAAGGACCCCGGAAAGCGTATCATGGCGATCGCTTCCGCCGGAAATCTTTCGATCAGCCAGTCGGTGGTCAGCATTCTCACCGAAGGCTACGACAATCCCGATACCGGCGAGCACGAAACGCTGATGAACGCTCCGAGCATGTTCCAGGCCGCGCAGCGGGTGGGAAATGTAATCCGCACCATTCACGCTACCGAGGGCAAGGCGCTGGAATCTTCGGACGTATCGTTCGACGTTTCGTTTCTGTTCGGCGGCCAGATCGCCGACGAACGCATGCGGCTGTTTATGATCTATTCCGCCGGCAACTTCATTGAGAGCACCACCGATACGCCCTATCTGCAGATCGGCGAACACAAATACGGCAAGCCGGTGCTCGATCGAGCAATATTCTACGGCATGGACCTTTACGATGCGCTCAAGGTCGGGCTGGTTTCCATCGACTCGACGATGCGCTCGAATCTGAGCGTCGGCATGCCAATCGATCTCCTGGTGGTGCGGCGCGACACCTGCGACGCCGAGCTGATCTACCGGATCGAGCCGGGGGAGCCGTATTTCACCGATCTGCGCGAACGCTGGTCGGCGGCGCTGCGAGCTGCCCATATCGGCATTCCGCGCCCGCCTTACGGCCGGCGCGCCTGAGCGCGGATCGGCGCCGAGCGGCCGCCAGTCTTTACCCGAAATTAAGCCTGCAACCGAATTGAGTGGCCTTAAACGAGGCGCACGCCCTCTCGTTC
>JBAUGC010000572.1:0-1779 GCA_049679485.1 Xanthobacteraceae bacterium | reverse complement strand
GCCCAAGCCCATCCGCGCAAATGCCCCTCGCAATCAAATCGGCGCGATAGCCATCCAACCGATCCCGGGTCTGTTGAAGCATGTGATTGATTCGCCGGGATCCCATTTTACCGAAGCGATACGGTCGGTGAAAATAGGCGCCGGCCTTAGCGGTGCCGGCAAGGTCATAGGCGTGACGTCATCGCTGCCCAACGAGGGCAAATCCACGATTGCGATGTGTTTGGCCCAACTCAGCACCCAGTCTGGCGCCCAGGTGATCCTCGTTGACTGTGACCTGCGCAAGCGCTCGCTCAGCCAACAACTCGCTCCGAGATCGCACTTGGGACTTATTGATGTTGTCGTAAACGCAGCCAATCTCGATGACGTAATCTTGTTTTATCCAGTTACCAACCTCTCCTTTCTTCCCGCAGGCGTAGGATACAATCCAACTCATACCAGTGAAATTCTCGCTTCGGATGCGATGAAGCGCATGATTGATCAGTTGCGCGAAAGCTACGATCACATAATCATTGATCTTCCCCCGATCGCTCCCGTGGTGGACGTCCGCGCCACCACCCACTTCCTGGATTGCTATCTGTTCGTAATCGAATGGGGGAAAACCAGGGTTGACGTCGTGGAGCACTCGTTCAATTCTGCTCAAGGCATCTACGATAATCTATTGGGAGTCGTTCTCAACAAAGTCGACTTCGGATTGCTGGGCCGGTACGAAGGCCATCGCTATGATTACGCCGCTTTGTACGGCGATTCATACGGCTACATCAGTACCAGTCGCGATCACATGAAAGATTAATGGGCGCTTGGCTGCAAGCCTAAGCATCAATGTACGAAGCAAAATCGTGATACCAAGCCAAATGCTCCAACTCGTAATACTAACAGAGTTTTGACGCGCTTGGCGATCAGATCGGCAGTCGGCGTTTCGCCCGATAGCCATTGACTTGCGCCCAGCCCGTAATTCCCGGTTTCACATGGGTTCTAAAGGCATAATCGGCGACAGTTTTGCCGATTTTTCTTCTCCGTCCCACTATAGTGGATGGTGGATGGTGGATGCGTGATGCGTGGATGCGTGGATGCTGACGTCTAAGCGATTTCTAGTCACCGGAAGTGCTGGATTCATCGAGTGGCCGTCGTACGGGACTTGATCCTTAACACCAGCCATCGCGTATTGGTGATCGACAAACTAACATATGCAGGCAATCTCGAACCACTCGCGCCAGTATCCCTGTGTCAAATGATCCACGATTTTCGTTCGTGCGCGCCGACATCGTCAGAGCTGGCTCCGAAAATCTGCACAGGACGATAGGTGGAGTTTCTGCCTGACGGCGGGCACGCTGTGCCCAGCGAATCAGGAGAAACCATGACAAGACGACCGCGCCGGACCACACACCGGGTTTCAAAGCGAAGGTGGCGCTTGCCGCCATTAAGAGCGATCGCACACTGGCTGAGCTAGCGGAGCAATTCGATGTCCACCCCAATCAGATCACATCGTGGAAAGCGCAGCTTGAGGGCGGGGCTGCCGATGTTTTCGGTCCAGGGGGCGGCAACGGAACGGCGCCGCCTGCCGTCGATGTGAAGTCGCTGCACGCGAAAATCGGCGAGCTGACGCTCGAGAATGATTCCTAAGAAACGGCGACACCAGGAGTCGGCTCCATGGGCTGAAGGACATATCCGAATGCCTTGGCGCGCCGATGCAGATTATAGACTACCCGCTTGCGGTAGCGTGTCTCGTAGGCCGACGCACCAGGATCGACGTACTCCATTCCGTGACGTACGGCGTTGTAG
>JBAUGC010000571.1:0-11841 GCA_049679485.1 Xanthobacteraceae bacterium | reverse complement strand
GGGTACGGCGACGGCCCGTAGAGCAACGCGCCCTTGCCGTCGATCGGCTCGCCCAGCGCATTGACGACCCGCCCGAGCCAGCCGACGGACGGCCGCACCGCACCGGCGACTGCGGTAACCACGGCCTTGCAGCCGCGCCGAACGCCTTCGAGCGGCGCAAACGGCATCAGCAAGGCATTACCGGCGGAAAACCCGACCACCTCGCAGGGGATGGACTTCGCCGGCGTATCAATAATGACGCGCGCGCCAACCGACATCGCATGGAGCGGACCTGCGACTTCAACCATCAGGCCACGCACACCGACCACGCGGCCGTAGATCTCGATGCCGTCGAGTTCGTTGATCTGCTCGGCCAGTGCCTTCATCGAAAGTCCGTCGGTCGGTCGTATTTGGCTACTTCGGACCGTTCGGCGTTAACGCTGTATTTACCCGGGCCGTTAATCATTGCGTCGTCCTTGGGACTACAACCCGGCTTGCCCAGCCAGAACGGAGGGGCGAGTCTCAAGAGTCGGTTAGCACCGAGTCTTAATGTGGAACTTGAGCGTCGACGTGGCTAGAAAACCGCTCCACCGCAATATCTTAAGGCGATTCGACAGAATTTGCCTACGGAGTTCTTGCGCGGACGAATTAGGTTTTGTTAACCATACCGCGTTTACAGTCTCGAATCAGTTTGTCCCAAGGCGTTTTTCGGGGGCCGCCGTCGGGGCGTGCCGACCTTAAAGCCGCGCGGCGAGGAAAGGGACTGGCATGCGCGTATTGCTGATCGAAGACGATAGCGCCACGGCGCAATCCATCGAATTGATGCTCAAGTCCGAGAGCTTCAACGTCTACACGACCGATCTCGGGGAGGAAGGGGTCGATCTCGGCAAAATCTATGACTATGACATTATCCTCCTTGATCTTAATCTTCCCGATATGTCGGGCTTCGAAGTGCTTCGCAGCCTGCGCGTGTCAAAGGTCAAGACGCCGATCCTGATCCTGACGGGGCTTGCAGGGATCGAGGACAAGGTCAGAGGGCTCGGCTTCGGCGCCGATGACTATATGACCAAGCCGTTCCACAAGGACGAGCTGGTGGCACGCATCCACGCCATCGTGCGGCGCTCCAAGGGTCACGCCCAATCGGTCATCCAGACCGGCGATCTCGTCGTCAACCTCGATACCAAGACAGTCGAGGTCAGCGCCGCGCGCGTGCATCTGACCGGCAAGGAATATCAGATGCTGGAGCTGCTTTCGCTGCGCAAGGGCACGACGCTGACCAAGGAGATGTTCCTCAATCATCTCTACGGCGGCATGGACGAGCCGGAGCTGAAAATCATCGACGTTTTTATCTGCAAGCTGCGCAAGAAGCTCGCCAACGCCTCGAGCGGCAAGAACTACATCGAAACCGTGTGGGGCCGCGGCTACGTGCTGCGCGAGCCGATCGAGGACGAGGCGAAGATTTCGGCCTGAGCGGCTAAAGCTTCAAGGACAAGCAAAACCCCGGCGTTGGCTGGGGTTTTTTTGTTTGCGGCCCGGCAATTGGTCTGTGTTATCGGCCGCCGCTCACTGCGACGAGGCGGGGCCCAAGCGCGCCGGCGGCAGCCTGCGCCGGCACTCTTGCCGAGGGCGGGTTGGGAACATAGAGACCGCGCAAATCCGCCACGGTCCTGAATCTGTCGGTGAGCCCCACGACGGTTTCGGCCGCGCCAAGCACCAGATAGCCGTCGCCGGCGATGACCTCGCTCAGCCGGTTGAGCACGCCGATTTTTGTCTCCTGGTCAAAATAGATCAGCACGTTGCGGCAGAAGATGAGATCGAAGGCGCCGAGATGGTAGAAGTCGGACAGCAGGTTGAACTGACGGTATTTGACCATCGCGCGAATTTCGGGCGCGATCTGCCAGACGTCGCCCACCTGGCTGAAATACTTGATCAGCAGCTGAATCGGCAGCCCGCGCTGAACTTCGAACTGGCTGTAGATTCCCTGGCGCGCTTTCTCCAACACGTCATTGGAGAGGTCGGTGGCGATCACATCGATGCGCCAGCCTTCGATCATTCGCCCCATCTCCTTGAGCGCCATAGCGAGCGAATACGGCTCCTGGCCGGCCGCGGCCGCCGCACACCAAACGCGAATAGTGCGCGAATTCTGCCGCGCCGCAAGCAGCGCCGGCATAACGGCCGACCGGAAGTTCTCGAACGGCGTCTTGTCGCGAAAGAAAAACGACTCGTTGGTCATCATGGCTTCGACGACCGCGACCATAAGCGCTTCAGAATTGCCCCGCTTGAGCGTGGCGACGAGCTCGCCGAGGCTGCCAAGGCCGGCTTTGCGTGCCACCGGCAACAAGCGGCTCTCGACCAGATATTGCTTGTCGGCGGACAGCACCAGACCCGAGCGCTGCTTGAGACATTTTCGCAGAAAATCGTAGTCGTGCGGCGTCACGGACGATCTCCGGAGAACAAGTGGTTGATCTTCGCGCCAATCTGGGGAAGCGGCAGCACTGCGGAACACAATCCGGCCTGCGCCACCGAACGCGGCATGCCCCACACCACGCTGGTCGCTTCGTCCTGTGCAATCACGCTGCCGCCGGCGGCCACAATTTCGGCGGCGCCGCGCGTACCGTCGGTACCCATGCCGGTGAGAACAAGGGCAAGACTGCGCGGTCCCCAGACCCGGGCCGCCGAGGACAGCAGCGGATCCACTGCGGGCTTGCAAAAATTTATCGGTGGATCGTCGCCGAGCGCGATTACCGGGCCATCAGGGCCGCCCGCGACGCGCATATGCCGGCCGCCGGGCGCCACGTAGATATTGCCGGCAGTAACCGCTTCGCCGTCCTCGGCCTCATGGGCGCGCCGCCCGCTGACGCGCGACAAGTGTTCCGCCAGCACTGCGGTGAAAGTCGGCGGCATATGCTGTGTGATCAGGATCGGCGCCCGGTCGATTGCCGTGCCGATTTCTCCGATCAGGGTGTCCAGAGCCTGCGGGCCGCCGGTCGAGGAACCGATGAGCAGCGCCTGCGGCAGAGAGCGTGCAAACGGCCGCAAAGCAAGCGCGGTACCATCTGTTGGCGGAACAGTGATTGCGCGCTTCGTCGGCGCCGCCCGGCTCACATCCGGATCCGGCCGCCGGTGGCGCGCCAACCAGTGGCCGCGCCTGCCAAGCGTGCGGATTTTCTCGATCAGCTCGCGATGAAACGCCGCCGAGGTGGCGGCGTCGCGCGCCGCTTCGGGCTTCGGAACGTAATCGGCGGCGCCGAGCGACAGCGCCTTCAGGCTGATCTCCGCGCTCCGCCGCGTCAATGTCGAGGCCATGATCACGACCAGGTCGTGCTTCTTTTTAAGCAGGACCGGCAGTGCCGAAATGCCGTCCAGCTCCGGCATGTCGATGTCGAGGACGACGACGTCCGGATCGCTGGCTTCGATCTGATCGACCGCCTCACGTCCGGTGCACAAAGATGCCGCAACCACCATGTCCGGCTCGGTGCCGATCCAGCGCGTCAACAGGCGGCGCGCGACAATCGCATCGTCGACGATCATGACCCGGATGGGCCGCTCGACGATGGTCTCCAGGCTCGCAGGTTTTAGCGCGATACTCATCACTGCTGTACTTTCGGCACTAAATTTCGCACTGGAAATTCGCCTGCGCGCCGGGCGGGGCGTTGAGCGCTTTAGAGCAGTCCTACTTCCTGAAACTTGGCCTCGACGATGTCTTTGTCGAACGGCTTCATAATGTATTCGTTGGCACCTGCGTGCAGCGCCCGCGCAATATGGGCCACGTCGTTCTCGGTGGTGCAGAACACCACCTTTGGCTTGTCGCCGCCAGGAAGACGGCGCAGCACCCGCAGGAACTCATAGCCGTCCATTTTCGGCATGTTCCAGTCCAGCAGAATCGCGTCCGGGATTTGCCGGCGGCAGGCTTCAATCGCTTCCTCGCCATTCTCAGCTTCGGCGATCTCAAACTCGAGTCCCTCGAGAATTCTTCGCGCCACCTTGCGGATGACGCTCGAGTCGTCGACGACTAGGCATGTCCTCATTGTGTCCTCACTTTAAGCTTCGCGGGCGAACCCGCTTCGATCTCTGCCCCGCGTTTCAGTGCTCTCATGCGGCCACGGCCTCGCTGCGGAGATCCAGCACGCGGTCGATGTCGAGTACCACCAATAGCTGCCCGTCGAGCCGGTAGACGCCTGCCGACAGGCCCGCGAGCTTGTGGTCGAGGTTGACCGGATTGGGCTCGCGTTGCGTATTGCTCGGCTTGAGCACCTCGCCGACCGCATCTACCAAAAGCCCAAACGATTCGCCCTTTGCTTCGATGCCAATCGCCATCGGTGCCGCGCCGTCTTGGCGCTTCTTCACTTCGAGCCGATTGCGCATGTCGATTGCAGTTACGATGCGGCCCCGCAGATTGAGCACGCCCGCAATTTCGGCTCCGGCGAGCGGTACCCGCGTCATGTGGAAGGGCTTGAACACGTCCTGGACACGCGCGATCGGCAGGCCGAAGATCTGGCCCGCAATCGTAAAGGTGACAAACTCGGTGACTTCGTTATCGCTCTGCATAATGGTTCTGCCGATCACGCCGCCTGATGCAGGTCGCCGCTCTGCTCCTTGATCGCCGCGATGAGACCGGTCCGATCGAACTTGGCGACGAAATCATGGAAGCCAACACCACGGCCGCGCTCGATCGCATCGGCTGAAACCATGGCCGACAGCGCAATGACCGGAACGGCTGCAGTGCCTGGATTTTCACGCAACGCCGCGGCGAACTCGAAACCGTCCATCTCTGGCATCTCGATATCGGTCACGACGATATCGATCGGAGGGCCGGATTTGATCGTATCAAGCGCCTGCGCGGCGGACGCCATTGCGATCACGTGATATCCAGCGGCCTTGATCAGGGGCGCGAGCAAGTCGCGAAAAAACGCCGAGTCGTCGACCAGCATGACTCGACGCGAGCGGGCCGCCGACCGCCCATCCCGCCACCGGAACCAGTCGGCAAAGGCCTGAGGCAGGAAATGGCCGATGTCGACGATCTCCGTGGCGGTTCCCTTCACCACCGCATAGCCGAGAACCCCGGGCTGGTCGCTCGCCACCTCGATGTCGAGCCTCTGCTCAACGATATCGATGATCTCGTCGACCACGAGTCCCATGGAACGACCATGGTCGGAGAATACCAGGATTGGCTGCGCGCCCTCCTGTTTGATGGTGGTCTGGGTGTCGATCCGCAGCAGTGGCATGAGTTGGTCGCGATATTGCAAAAGGTGGCGGCCGTCGGAGATTTCAATTCGGCGGCAATCGATTTCTTCAAGGCGCGACACGAGAGAAAGCAGAACGGCCTTCGGCTGTTGGGAGCCGGCGCGGAACACAAGCAAGGGTGTCAGGTCCTCCTCGGCTGCCACGTCGTCATCGAGCTCAGTCTCATTGGCTCGCGCGACCGGGGTGACGCGACCGAGCACCTGGGCGACCCCATTCGGATCGATGATCATGATCACGGTGCCGTCGCCGAGTATCGTCGTTCCGGAAAAAGCCGCGATGTGCCGCAGCTTCGACGACATCGGCTTGATCACGATCTCCTCGGTGTGCAGCACGCCGTCGACGACGATGCCGAAGATCTGGCTGCCGACCTGAGTAACGACGACGAAGCCTTTGTCGACCTCGCTGCCGCCGAGTTGCAGGATTTCCTTTAGATTGATGAGCGGCAGCAGCTTATTACGCAGCCGTAGTACCGGCGTGTCTTTGATCCGCTCGATGCGGTGATCGCCGCCACTTGTGGCGCGCACCAGCTCGAGCACGGAAAGCTGCGGGATCGCGAAGCGCTCGCCGCCGGCATCGACGATGAGCGCGGAAACAATCGCAAGCGTCAGCGGGATCTTGATGGTAAATGTGGTCCCGACGCCGGGCACGGATTTCAAATCGACCGTGCCGCCGATCTGCTCCATGTTGGCGCGCACGACGTCCATGCCGACGCCGCGGCCGGAAATGCTGGTCACTTTTGCGGCAGTAGAGAAGCCGGGCGTAAAGATCAGATTGCAGATATCCGCCTCGGATTTCGCAGCTATCTGTGCCTCGCTGGCGAAGCCCTGCTCGATGGCCTTGGCGCGTATGCGTTCAACATTGAGGCCACGGCCATCGTCCGCAATCTGGATGATGATATGGCCACCCTCGTGACAGGCGGCGAGCCGGATTATCCCCTTCAACGGTTTGCCGGCGGCGAGACGCTCGGCGGCGCTCTCGATGCCATGATCGGCACAGTTGCGCACCAGATGGGTGAGCGGGTCTTTGACCATCTCAAGCACCTGGCGGTCGAGTTCAGTGTCGGCGCCGTTCATCTCCAGCTCGATCTGTTTGCCGAGCTCGGCGGACAGGTCGCGCACGATGCGCGGCAGCTTTTGCCATGCATTGCCAATTGGCTGCATGCGCGTCTTCATGACACCTTCCTGCAGCTCGGCGGTGACATTCGAAAGCCGCTGCAACGGCACTTTGAAGTCGGAGTCCTCGTGGCGGCGGACGATCTCCAGCAGCTGGTTGCGGGTGAGGACCAGCTCGGAAACTGTGGTCATAAGGTGATCGAGCGTGTCGACATTGACGCGGATCGAATGGCTGGCGACGCGTTCGCGCTCGTCGTCGGAGCGTTCGGCCGAACGCATGTCGGCCGACGGCTTTTCGACTGTTTGCTTCTCAAGAAATGCAGCGTCTGAACCCCTCGCCTCATCGATCTCATGCACACCTGGCGCTGGTCCGGGTCTTGCTGCTTGTTCTGCACGAGGCGGCGATTGCGGCTTCACATCCTCACGCTGCGACCAAGTCGCGAGCCGGCCAATAAGATCGTGGTCGTCGCCCGCGGGCTCGCGCTCCTGCGCTTCGATCGCCTCAAGAATCGCCTTGATGCGGTCGATGGTGGAGAGAATCAGCGTGACGGCTTCGGTGGTGACCGGCATCCCGTCACGGAATTTACCCATCAGGTTCTCGGCGGCGTGCGCCAGCGTCTCGAGCCGGGGCAGCCCGAGAAAGCCGCAGGTCCCTTTGATGGTATGAACGAGGCGAAAGACGTTACCGAGGATTTCCCCGTTGTTGGGCTCTTGCTCGAAACGGACGAGTTCGGCGTCGACCCGCTCGAGGCTTTCATTGGTCTCGGTCAGGAATTCCTGAAGCAGGTCGTCCATCCCAAGCGCCTCGTCCGCCCACCCGCTGGCGCTTACCGGCGCCGTAACCAACACGCACGCGTGCGTGCTTTTGCCGTCAGGCCCCATGCACCTGTTCGGACGTGCGGAGTTTGTTGCGAAAGCGTTTAATTTCGGTTGCAGGAAGCGCGGCCGCCAGATGAATGGCCGCTCTTTTTTCGCGCCCAAGCGCGGTCATTTAGCCGGCGGTTAACACTACCGTACCGGCGTCGCCCTGGGCCGAAAGCGTCAGTCCGCAGTCTCGGGCCAGGATACCGGCATAGAGCGGCTGAATTGCATGGGCGTCCACGGCATGGGCCGGGCTGCCCGATAGGAGTTCGGCTACGGCCGGGTTCAACCGGGCGTTCAGTCCGCTGGCAGTGACCACATACCCGGGCGAACCGCCGTCCGTTGCGCGTGGGTCGACGATCAGCCTTCCCCCGCGCGACACTGCACTGGCTGCGATTAGTAACATGTTCAACACCAGCTTTACGCGGTTCTTCGCCAGCAACTCGCGAGGCAGGTTCCAGACCAGTGTGGTCTTGTTGTCTTCAAGGAGGCCACGGGCAACCTTTTCCGCATCGCCAAGATCTATCTGTGCGCCGGCCGATCCGGCAGCGCCAAAGGCCAGCCGGCAAAATTGCAATTTTGCCGACGCTTGATGCGCACTTTTCTTAATCAGATCGAGCGCGAACGTCTTGGTCTCTTCGTCTTTGTCTTCTTCCAGGACCTCGATACCATTGACGATCGCGCCAACCGAACTGATCAGGTCGTGACAGACCCGAGAGCAAAGCAGCGCCGCAAGATCAAGGGCTCCGATGGCAATGGGACCGGAAACGGGGGCGGACATGGCAAGCTCCGCTATAGCGCGAGGGCGTCCGTCCGTGTCACAGCGCGCGCGATTCGGCAATCGTGCCGTAGTTGTCGCGGTGTGCTAGAGAGCCCCCCGCCCGCCGCCCCGATCCGATGATCGGCGGTTGCGAATTCCAAGGGAGCGCCCGTGTCCACGATCGATTCCGCCGACTACCCTGATCTCGTGGACGCGCTAACCAAAATCATCATCTCGGCTGCGGAAGCGATTCGGTCGCAGGGACAGGGCGGCGTCACCATCAAGGCCGATGGTTCGCCGGTGACGGCGGCAGACGAGGCCGCAGAAGCCGTCATCCGGGACGGGCTGGAGCACCTTTCTCCGGTATTGCCGATCATCTCGGAAGAAGAAGCAGAGCGTGAAAGACCCGACATCACCGGCGGAAACTATTTCCTGGTCGACCCGCTCGACGGCACCAAGGAGTTCATCTCCGGGCGCGACGAGTACACCATCAATATCGCTCTTATGGCCGATGGAACGCCGATCCTCGGAGTCATCGCGGCACCCGCACAAGCTCTGATCTGGCGCGGTATTGTCGGGCGCGGCGCCGAGCGGCTCAAATTTTCGGGGCAACAGGCGGAAACACCTCGATCTATCAAAACCCGACCGCGGCCGGAGGGTGAACTCGTCGTCATGGTAAGCCGCTCGCATCTCGAAGCGCGAACGCAAGCTTACCTCGATCGCTTCCCGCGGACGCGTCGCGTGGGCTGCGGCTCCTCGGTAAAGTTCTGCCGACTGGCCGAAGGGGCCGCCGACCTCTATCCGCGACTCGCCCCGACGCACGATTGGGATATTGCCGCCGGTCATGCGATCCTCGTCGCGGCCGGCGGGAGCGTCGTTGATCCCGACAGTGGCGCGTTGCGCTACGGCAGTCCCACCTTGACTATTCCCGCATTCCTGGCCTGGGGCGAGCCGCCGCCAATCAACGTCTCAAGGCCGGCTACTGATAAATTCAGGGGCTGAGCGTGCCTAAGACATTCGGCCATTTACGCTCGGCCTCGGCGATAAAGCGCGTCGGATCAGCTGTGAACAATTCCAGCCGCTGGCGATCGTAGAACAGAAAGAGACGCCCACTGGCGATCAGCCAGAGGCCTGGGTTCCCTGGCACGGCAACGCCGCGCGAGACGCCGATCGGATCGTAGCCGCCGAACTGCGGCATGTAGACGTCCGGCCGGGTCGCAAATTCATAACGATTCCCGGTGTTGCTAAAACGCCAGATCGCCCCCGCATAAGACAATTCAATATCAGGGCTGCCGGGAACGGGCTTGCCGTCGGTGTAGAAGGCGACCGGGTCATAGCCGTCAATTGCCAGACCGGTATGCCAATCGGCCACAATTCTTTCCGTGGTGGCAGCCCGCGAGACGGGACCGATCGGCAAAGCCAGCAGAAGGCATGCACAGGCGGCGATCGCCGTGCGGTGTCGCTTCCGTAGTTGCCGCGCTGCCGTCATAGTTCTGGCAAAGGATCGGCCGATTCGGATCGGCTTTAGTGGGTTGGTTGAGTTCAGCGCAGAGTTAGCCGGTGTGCATGATCAAGGGGTTAACAGAGGACGCCTGATGAGCTTCACCGCGCGGTCCGTTTTGATGGCCCAGCTCATTCTGCTCGCTGGCTGCCTCGGTACCGGGCTAGTCTCGGCTCAAACCATCCCGCCACAGCCGCCTGAGGCCGCCATGCCAGCGCAGCCCCCGGCGCAGCCGCCGCCGGTCATCCGCGCGCCATCGCTGCCGGCCCAGCCACCGGCGAATCAGTACTCGCCAAACGAGCTCATCGATGCAGGGCACCATTTCTTCGGTGGCGTTTCGCGCGGCTTGGCCACGATCGTGGAAAAGGCCGTGAGCGAATGGGGCCAGCCGAACGGCTACATTCTCGGCGAGGAAGCGGGCGGAGCCTTCGTCGGCGGGCTGCGTTATGGCGACGGGACACTCTACACCAAGAATGCCGGCGACATCCGTGTCTATTGGCAGGGGCCGACCTTGGGCTTTGATGCTGGAGCCGACGGCGCCCGCTCCATGATGCTCGTCTATAACCTGCCGCGAACCGAGGCGATCTTCGAACGCTTCGGCGGCATCGAGGGCTCGGCGTATTTTGTCGGCGGTTTCGGCATGACGGCACTAACGGCAAATGACATCGTCGTGGTGCCGATTCGTTCCGGTGTTGGCTTTCGGCTCGGCGCCAATCTCGGCTATCTCAAATTCACCCAGCGCCCCACCTGGAACCCGTTCTGATCGCCGATTGCCGACTCTCAGGGGTTTCAGTCTGGCACAACGGCGGTTGCCGGTTTAGGATAATCACCGGTTAATATCGTGCAGCGACCTCTGGGCGTGGCAATGTGAGCCGGACGGCGGCGGTACGGCTTCAGAGAGTGGTGTCATGATCGAGCCGATCATGTACTTCGGGATCGGGTTCCTCGTAGCGGCATTGCTTGGACTACTGTTCGTTCCACTCGTTCACGAGCGCGCTGTCCGCCTGACGATGCGGCGCCTCGAAGCGGCAACACCGCTTTCCATAGCCGAAATCCGTGCCGACAAGGATCAGCTGCGCGCCGAGTTCGCCATGTCAACGCGGCGACTCGAAATGAGCGTCGAGCAGATGAAGGCCAAGACCACCAGCCAGCTCGCCGAACTCGGCAGGAAAACCGACGCCATCATGCAGCTCAAAAGAGAACTCGGAGAAAAGACCGCAACGATTTTCGAGCTGGAATCGCGCGACCAGCATCTGCGCGATCAACTGCGCGCTACTGAAGAAGAATTCGAATTGAAGTCGGACTCGCTGCACGGCGCGGAGCGCGCGCTCGCCGACAAGGAGGCCGAGCTCGCCAAGCTCGTGGCGGAACTTGGCGAGCGCTCAATCATGGCCGACAGCCAACGCGTCGAACTTGCGGCGCAGCGCGCCCAAGTCGAAGCGATGAAGGTCAGCGTCGCGGACTATGAGCGCGCGGTGCGCGTCACGGAAGAACGCCTTGGGCGCGAACGCACCGAGGCCGAGGCAGCGGCCAGTCGGTTGAACCAAGCGCGCGGCAAGCTCCGTGAACTCGCGACGCGCGCCGCGGAGCTTGAGCGTCAGCTGACGGTGCAGAAGACCGAAGCGGAAGTCTTGAGCCGCCGCGCACGAGAACTGGAAGCGCGGCTTGGCGATCAAGGCCGTCAGTTGACCGGACGTCAAGTTGAGGTCCAGAGGCTCCGGGCCGATCTTGAAGCTGCAAAAAAAATCGAGAACGATCTTCGTGAAGAGCTCAGCCATGCCGGCGTCCGCAGCAGCGGAGCCGTCGACAAGTTCCGCACCGATATAGCCCAGCTTGAAGCGCTATTAGCCGCAGCGCTTGAGGAGCGCGCCAAGCTGCAGGGCGAGATCGCGTCAATGCGGCGTGATACGGAATCGACGTGGGCCGCCGAGCGCGTGGAGAACGCTCTGCTGCGCGAGCGCATCAACGATGTGGCCGCCGAGGTGGCGCGGCTCACCGCTGCCCTTGAGGGTCCGAACTCGCCGATAGAGTCGATCCTCGCCCTGGGGACTCCAGCCATAGCTAAAGGAACCGGCGACCCGCCCAGCACCAACGGCGGCAGAGCCGAGGCCAGTGCTACGATCGAATCCCCGCAGCAGGGTAAGGGCACGCTCGCGGATCGTATTCGGGCCCTGCAGTCGATGGCTTCGCGGGCGGCGTCGAATTGATCGGCAGCACGACGCTTCGCTTGACACTTTCGTCAAGCCGCCCCTTAAATCCGGCCCCGACCGGATCGGGCGCTTAGCTCAGCGGGAGAGCGTTCCCTTCACACGGGACCGCCATCTAATAAAATCAATGACTTAAAAAGTATTTTGGCGGCGGCGGTGGCGACAATTGTTGGCGAC
>JBAUGC010000570.1:0-2514 GCA_049679485.1 Xanthobacteraceae bacterium | reverse complement strand
GGAGAGCGAAGTTCCTTGCCGGAACGCTGGCGTTTGCCATTGTCGGTTTCGGCGGCGCCGCGCAAGCCAACGACAAGATTGTGTTGGGCACGAACTGGCTCGCCCAGGCCGAGCATGGCGGCTATTACCAGGCCAAGGCGGAAGGCTATTACGACGCGGCCGGTCTCGACGTGTCGATCAAGATGGGCGGTCCGCAGGTCAACACTGCGCAATTGCTGATCGCGGGTGCGCTCGATTTCGCGATGATCTCCAACTCATTCATTCCCGTAAACATGGTGAAGGAGAACATCCCCTTTGTTGCTGTTGCCTCCATGTTCCAGAAGGACCCGCAGGTTCTGATGGCGCACAAGGAACTCGGGCTGAAGACGCTGGCCGACATCAAGGGTCGCCCAGTGTTGATCTCGACCGATGCAGTTGACACGTATTGGAAATTCCTCAAGGTCGCGTTCGGCTTCACCGACGATCAGATCCGCCCCTACAGCTTCAGCATCGCGCCATTTCTGGTGGATAAATCGCTCATTCAGCAGGGCTATCTCACCAACGAGCCGTTTCGCGCCAAGGAGGCCGGCGTCGATCCTCAAGTCTTTCTCCTCGCCGACTATGGCTACAGCTCCTATTCTGAGTTGTTGATGTGCTCGAAAAAGATGGTGATGGAACATCCCGACGTGGTGAAGCGCTTTGTTAACGCGTCGATCAAAGGCTACGCGACGTTCCTGCACGGGCCGCATGACAAGGCGGTCGCGCTGATCAAGAAGGACAACCCGGATTACACCGACAAGGCAGCAGCCGAAGCGATCGAGGCGATGAACGGTTCGGGACTGCTTGAATCCGGCAGCGCGCAGACGTTGGGTATCGGCTCGATGACAGATGAGCGTTGGAAGGATTTCTTTGACACCATGGTCAAGGCAGGAGTGTATCCGCCGTCGCTCGATTACAAGGCTTCCTACACGTTGCAATTCGTCAACCAGAAGGTAGGGAAGTAAGTGATGAAGCTCGTATCAGAAACTCCCGTCGGGACCGTCGATGCAGTTCCGGTTATCGATATCAGCGGGTACTTCACAGGTTCAGCAAGCGAAAAACAGCGCATCGCGCGAGAGATCGGCGAGGCCTGCTGCACGATCGGATTTCTCGTCGTCACCGGACATGGTGTGCCCGATGAACTGATCCGCCGAACCGAGGCAACCGGGCGTGCGTTCTTCGATTTACCCGACGCGGAGAAACGCCGCTTCGGGACCCCCGATCCGAACATCTATCGCGGCTACTACGCGGTTGAGACGAACGCGGTGGCTTATAGCCGGGACGATCGCGCCGCACCGCCGGATTATCGCGAGCTGTTCTCGATCAACCGCGTGACCATCGATCCGGCCGATCCGTATTACACGTCGCCCTTAGGCAAGCGCATTTTCGCGCCCAATATCTGGCCGGAAGGAGTCCCCGGACTGCGCGAAGCCTGGACCGAATACTATCATGCCATGGAGAACCTGGCCGGCAATCTGATGCGCTTGTTCGCGCTGGCACTCGATTTGGACGAGAACTGGTTCGACGACAAAGTCGACAAGCACATGACCAATTTCGTTGTCAGCAATTACCCGGAGCAGCCGCACGAATTGCCGGAGGGACAACTTCGGGCCGGCGCGCACACCGATTACGGCTCGATGACCATCATCAAGGCCGAGGACAAGCCGGGCGGCCTCGAAGTCCTCGATGCCGAGGGGCGGTGGCGCCCGGTGCCGGTCGTGCCCGGAACCTTCGTCGTCAACCTCGGCGACCTGATGGCGCAATGGACCAACGACCGATGGGTCTCGACCATGCATCGCGTCGTCAATCCGCCCCGCGACAAGTCGATCGGGAGCCGGCGGCAGTCGCTGATTTTCTTCCATCAGCCAAATTACGACGCAGTGATCGAATGTCTGCCGGGCTGTCTCGACCATGGCCGCGCCAAATACGCACCCATTACTTCGGGCGAGCATCTGCTGATGAAGATGCAGAAGATGCAGCAAGTGGCGAAGCGCGCTTCGTAGGTTCGAGAATCGGAAGTGTGCTCAGCCACGCCGGCATCCGGCCACTCCGATGCTTGCGAGCAGCCAGCAGCGCCACTTGCCCGGACAGCCGGCTCGCTCGCAACCGCGCAAGTGCTCCGTTAAGAAGGGCCGCCGACGAAGCGGAGAGGTCCAGCTGTCATCGCTGAATGCCGCGGAGAAGCGACGCCATGAACGCACCCACCAAGGTCTCTAACCACAACTACGATTTGGCCGCCTTCGCGGGGGCGTTGGGCGACGTGCCGGTCGAAAGCGATCCAAAGACCATCCAAAAGAAATCGCGCGACTTCTTTTGGTTCAGCCCGGTGCTCAAGCGGCAATTGCAGGGCAAGGTAGCCGATCTCGTGGTCGTGCCGCGCGATGAGGCGGACGTGGTGCGCGTTGCCACAGCCGCGGCGCGCTATCGCGTGCCGATCACAATCCGCGGCGGCGGCACCGGCAACTACGGCCAATGCGTCCCGGTCCGGGGTGGCAT
>JBAUGC010000569.1:0-4777 GCA_049679485.1 Xanthobacteraceae bacterium | reverse complement strand
GGCTACGCCCGCGCATTGCGGCCCCTCGAGCTCCTGCAGCGCGAGTTCAAGCGCCTCCGTTGTCGGCGTGCCGCGGCGGCCGTACTGATAGCGCGCGCGATGGGCGAGGAAATCCTCGGCGCTGGGATAGAGCACGGTCGACGCATGATACACCGGCGGGTTGACGAAGCCGTGATACGAAGCGGGATCGCGGCCGGCGTTGATTACGCGCGTATCCTGGTGCCGGAGTGGGGCGGGGCCGCCCTTCTTTCCCTCTTTCATCGCCGTCATCTCTCGTGTATCTCGCGGTACGCTACCGTGTCTGCTTACCATTAATTGTGCCATTACTTCGGCATCATTCGTCCTCGTCAACCCTTGACCTTACAGGGCTATCGTCCTCAGATGGCCGCTGGCAGGGGGAAGAACCGTGAAAGCGCCGGAGATCGTTCTTCGCGCCGCTGCCATCCTGAAAGGCTGATCATGAACCGCCTCGTTACGGCAATTGCTTTGGCAACTCTGCTGGCATTCGGGACGCAAGCAGCCAGCGCGCAGACGCTGGCGGCGATCAAGGATCGCGGGGAGCTGATCTGCGGCGCCAACGGTACGCTTGCGGGCTTCGGCCTACCCGATCCTCAGGGCAACTGGACCGGCTTCGACGTCGATTTCTGCCGCGCAATTGCGGCGGCAATTTTCAACGATCCAACCAAGGTCAAGTTTGTGCCGTTGACGTCGAAGGACCGCTTCACGGCGCTGCAATCGGGCGAGATCGACGTCCTGTCCCGCAACACCACCTGGACATTATCGCGCGACACGTCGCTCGGGCTGGAATTCCCCGCCGTCACTTATTACGACGGTCAGGGCTTCATGGTGCATAAGGCGCTCAAGGTCAGCTCGGCGTTGGAGCTTAGCGACGCCGCCATCTGCGTGCAGCAGGGCACCACGACCGAGCTTAATCTTGGGGACTATTTCCGGTCCAATCATATGGGGCTCAAGACCGTGACGTTCGTAACGGCCGACGAGGCGGTCAAAGCTTATGAATCCGGCCGTTGCGATTCATATACCACCGATTCGTCGGGCCTTTATGGCGAACGCCTGCGGCTTGCCGAGCCGGGTCAGCACATCGTGTTGCCCGAGATTATTTCCAAGGAGCCGCTTAGTCCGGCAGTGCGCCAGGGCGACAGTCAGTGGATCGACATCGTCCGCTGGACCCATTTTGTCATGCTCGACGCCGAGGAGCTCGGCATCAACAAGAACAACGTGGATCAAAAGCTGAAATCCGACGATCCGGAAACGCGGCGCCTCCTGGGCGTCGAAGGTCAATACGGCGAAGGTCTCGGCCTCACCAACGATTGGGCCTACCGCATCGTCAAGCATGTCGGCAACTACGGCGAGACATTTGAGCGAAACGTAGGCCAGGGCTCGCCGCTGAAGATCGTACGCGGCCTCAACGCGCTTTGGACCAAAGGCGGCCTCCAGTACGGGCTGCCAGTTCGCTGATCGGCCGCAAGTTGCCAGTTCGCGTCGTGCCGGCCGATGGCAGAGAACGCCCAGGGTTTGTTGCAGGAAGTCGTTCCGCATAGCGACCGGGCGCGTTTGCACCGCAGGCTCGGCAGCATTGCATTTCAGGTCACGATTGTTGCCGTCATAGCCGTACTGATCGCCGCCGCGGCCTATAACGTGGCGCAGAATCTTGCCCGCGCGCACATCGCTTCGGGATTTGGCTTCTGGAACAACACCGCCGGGTTCGACATCAGCCAGACGCTGATCGATTATTCGGCCAGCTCTTCGACGTTTGGCAGGGCCTTTTGGGTCGGCCTCCTCAACACGCTGCTGGTTGCCGCAATCGGCATCGTGCTGGCGACCGTGCTAGGCTTCATCATCGGCATCGCGCGGCTGTCGCGTAATTGGCTCGTCGCGCGGCTGGCGGGCGGCTACGTCGAACTGATCCGCAACGTGCCGCTCCTGCTGCAACTGTTCTTTTGGTACAACGCCGTGCTCAGGTCGCTGCCGCAATTGCGCGGCAGCGTGGCGTTTCCTGGTGGCGCTATTCTCAATAACCGCGGCCTGTTCTTGCCGCGGCCGGAATTTGGCGCGCATTTCATCGCGGTTCTCATAGCGCTGGTCGTTGGCATAGCCGCCACGATTGTGCTGCAAATCTTGGCGCGCCGGCGCCTCGATCGCACCGGCGCCGGGCTGCCAATTCTGTGGCCTGCGCTCGGGCTCATTATCGGGCTGCCGCTCGTGGCGTTTGCGCTGGCGGGATTTCCGCTGACGTTCAGCGTCCCGCAAATGGGCCGCTTTAACGTCAGCGGCGGCGTGGAGATATTACCGGAATTTGCCGCGCTCGTTTTTGCGTTGACGATCTACACCGCTGCATTCATTGCCGAGGTCGTGCGCGCCGGCGTGCTGGCCGTGCATTCCGGCCAGATCGAGGCCGCGCAGGCGCTCGGGCTGCGTTCGAGCGCGACGCTCCGGCTCGTTGTGGTGCCGCAGGCGATGCGCGTCATCATTCCGCCGTTGACCAGTCAATACCTCAACCTTATCAAGAACTCGTCGTTGGCCGTGGCTATCGGCTACCCCGATCTCGTCCAGGTATTCGCCGGCAGCGTGCTCAACATCACCGGGCAGGCGGTTGAGGTAATCGCCATCACCATGGCGGTATATCTCGCGCTGAGTTTGCTCACCTCGTTCCTGATGAACCTTTATGCGCGTTCGGTCGCGATCGTGGAGCGCTGACCCGGATGAGCGCGATCAGTGACGAGCAGCCTTCTTATCTGCGTCTGCTTCCGGCTGAAGTGCTGCCGCCGCCGATCGCGCGTGCCGGGATACTCGGCTGGCTGCGAGCCAATTTGTTTTCCAGCCCGGCGAATATCGCGCTCACGCTGATTGGCGTCCTGTTCATTGTCTGGGCGTTGCCGCCGCTGGTGCGTTTTTTTCTGATTGATGCGGTGTGGTCCGGTGCCGATCGCGAGGCCTGTCTGGCTTCGCCGGCATTGCCCAATCCGGGCGCCTGCTGGGCGTTCGTGCGGGTTTGGTTTTCGTACTTTGTCTACGGCTTCTATCCGCTCCACGAGCGATGGCGCGTCGATGTTTTCTTCCTCGCTCTGGCTTTCGGGATCGCATGGCTGTTGCGGCTGTCGGCGCCGCGCCGCGACTTGGGCGCCGTCTACTTTTTTGTCGCGCTGCCGCTGCTGTCGTTTTTGTTGCTGCATGGCGCCCCGTTCCTTGGCCTCATGGTGGTGCCGACTTCGTCCTGGGGCGGTATCCTGGTGACGGTCGTGGTGGCCGTGATCGGCATGGTGTTCTCGCTGCCACTTGGCGTACTCCTGGCATTGGGGCGACGCTCTGAACTTCCCGCCGTCAAATGGGCCTCGGTGGCGTTCATCGAATTCGTGCGCGGCGTGCCGCTCATCACCGTGCTGTTCATGGCCAGCGTAATGCTGCCGCTATTCGTGCCGGAACGGCTGTCGCCCGATAAGCTCGTTCGCGCGCTGATCGGCGTTGCACTTTTTGCGTCCGCGTACATGGCCGAGGTGGTGCGCGGCGGTCTCGTCGCCATCCCGCGCGGACAGTACGAGGCGGCACGGGTTCTCGGTCTCACTTACTGGCGGATGATGGGTTTGATCATTCTCCCACAGGCGTTGCGCGTCACCTTGCCGAACATCGTCAATACTTTCATCGGGCTGTTCAAGGACACGACGCTGGTCTTCGTCGTCGGCATCTTCGATTTCCTGCGCACCATTGAAGCGGCTCGCTCCGACCCGAAATGGGCGGCGCCGAATATCGCCATCAGCGGCTATGCCCTGGCCGCGGTCTTCTACTTTGTCTGCTGCTATGGCATGTCGCACTATGCGCGTGGCGTGGAAAAGCGCTTAACGCGATCGTCGCGGCGGTAAGGGACTTGCATGCAGCAGCCGGCGGATCAATTGAGTCCAGCGCAGCCTCCGACCGACGTGGCGGTCGAGATGATCGGCCTGCACAAGTGGTACGGCGACTTCCACGTGCTGCGCGATGTTAATCTCAAGGTCGCTCGCGGCGAACGTATTGTCATTTGCGGTCCGTCCGGCGGTGGCAAGTCGACGCTGTTGCGCTGCGTCAATCGGCTGGAGGATTGGCAGCGTGGCCGCATCATTGTCGACGGTATCGAATTGACCGAGGACCCCAAGCGCATCCTCGCGGTGCGCCGTGACGTCGGCATGGTGTTTCAGCAGTTCAATCTGTTTCCGCATCTCACGGTACTGGAGAACTGCACGCTGGCCCCGATCTGGGTGCGGCATATGCCGAAGCGCGACGCTGAAGCGCTGGCGATGAATTATCTTGCGCGTGTGAAGATACCGGAGCAGGCCGACAAATACCCCGCGCGTTTATCCGGCGGCCAACAGCAGCGTGTGGCGATTGCGCGAGCGCTGTGCATGAATCCGAACATCATGCTGTTCGACGAGCCCACTTCGGCGCTCGATCCGGAGATGGTCAAGGAGGTGCTTGACACCATGGTCGAGCTGGCGAGCGACGGCATTACTATGCTGGTGGTTTCACATGAGATGGGTTTTGCGCGGCAGGTCGCCGACCGTGTTATTTTCATGGACGACGGCCAGATCGTCGAAATCAACGCACCGGGTGACTTTTTTGATCGCCCGCAGCACGAACGCGCGCGTACATTTTTGAAACAAATTTTGCACTGAAGTTCAAGGTCGGTTCGAAATTGAACGGCGGTTCATGTTCGCGGTCGAAATGTGCTCGCCGGCGAGCAACCTGACAAAAGTTTAACTTGTATCGCGCGCGCTGCAGACTTCTACTC
>JBAUGC010000568.1:0-2757 GCA_049679485.1 Xanthobacteraceae bacterium | reverse complement strand
CGTCTGCGGCGATCCGGTGGTGTGGAAGCCATCCGAGAAGACCCCGCTCACGGCGCTGGCCACACAGGCGGTCGTCGAGCGCTCGATGCAGCGATTTGGCAACGCGCCCGACGGACTGTCCGCGGTTTTGATCGGCGGACGTGATGTCGGCCAGGCTCTCGTCGCCGACGCCAGGGTGGCGGTCGTATCGGCCACGGGTTCGACCGCGATGGGCCGTGACATCGGCCCACGTCTTGCCGCCCGCTTCGCCCGTGCGATCCTGGAGCTCGGCGGCAATAACGCCGCCATTGTCGCGCCGTCGGCCGATCTCGATCTGGCGGTCCGAGCTATCGCCTTCGCGGCTATCGGCACAGCGGGCCAGCGCTGTACCACACTACGGCGGTTGTTTGTGCATGACAGCGTCTATGAACGGCTAGTGCCGCGGCTCTCCCAGATCTATGCGTCGGTAAGGGTCGGCGATCCGCGCGAGGCAGCAACGCTCGTTGGTCCGCTCATCGATCGGCGCGCCTTCGAGAGCATGCAACGGACCCTGGAAGAGGCGCGCGAGGCCGGTGGCATCGTGCATGGCGGGGAGCGCATCGCGGGAATCGGCGGCGAGAACGCCGATTACGTGCGTCCCGCTCTCTGCGAGATGCCGGAGCAGGCTGGTCCGGTATTGCGCGAAACCTTTGCGCCGATTCTCTACGCGATGCGCTATTCCGAACTTGATGGGGCCATTCGGTCGCACAACGCCGTCGGCGCCGGCCTCTCCTCGTCCATCTTTACGCTCGATGTGCGCGAGGCGGAGAGATTTGTTTCGACGACGGGCTCGGACTGCGGCATCGCCAACGTGAACATTGGGCCTTCGGGCGCCGAGATCGGCGGCGCGTTTGGCGGCGAGAAGGAGACCGGTGGCGGCCGCGAAGCCGGCTCCGATGCGTGGAAGGCCTACATGCGTCGGGCCACCAACACGATCAATTTCGGAACCCAGCTTCCGCTCGCGCAGGGCGTAAGATTCGATATTGAAGAGTGACCGATGCGCCATTTTTTCCAACAGCCGGTGACTTTCGTCGCGGCGGACTCGACCGCGGCCGCCCGCACACCGTTAACTTCTAAGTTGCTGATAGAGCACCGAACTACGAATCTGGGGGTCGGGAGTTCGAATCTCTCCGGGCGCGCCAGTATCTTGAATTCTCCGTGTGATTCACACGGCATTCACACGGCGCCATTTGGAGCTGAGCATTCCACGATCGAATGACCGATCTTTGCGCATATGCATACCATTGCCCTTCTAGTTTCGAAACTTGACATTTGCTACTTCGAATCCTGAACGCCCAGCTGGCCAGTATCGTCCCTGTCGGCATTTTTCCGTGACCGCAAAGAACTCGAGTCATTCCCGAGGCTTAAGTCGAGATCATATAGTCTCTACACTAGTCGCGATTTTTTCGATATCCAAATCCCGTTGCCAGAGACTCGGTCTGAACAGTACTGAGATCGCTCGTAAGACAGCGAACGTAGCTGGACAGTGCACGGAAATAAGTGGTCGACGTTAGATCGTCAAATATCGTCTGACTTCCTGCCAGTTGTGACGGAGTTCTGAATTGTTGCCGCTCCACGCGACGCGTCCGCGCTCGATCACGTAATATCGATCGACGAGTCCAGACAGCGCTTTGATGTTCTTGTCGACCAGGAGGATCGATAGGCCCGAGCTCTTGAGAGCCGCGAGGCTATTCAAAATCTGTTGACGTATCCGGGGCGCCAGTCCCTCGGTTGCCTCGTCCAGGATGAGCAATGTCGGGTTTGTCATAAGGGCGCGCCCGATCGCGAGCATTTGCTGCTCGCCGCCGGAGAGGGTGGCGGCGCGCTGCTCTGCCCGCTCGCTCAGAACCGGGAAGAGCGCAAAGACTCTTTCGAGCGTCCAGCCAACGCCTCTGCCGAAACTCGGCGGCCGGGCAAGCACGATGAGATTTTCGCGTGTCGTCAGCGTGGGAAAAATTTGTCGTCCTTCGGGCGCCAGGCCGAGACCGCAGCGAGCAATACGATGGCTCGGCTGGTTGGCGATCGATCGGCCCGCGAACTGTATTGTTCCTGTAGTTTGGGGCAGCATGCCCATGATGGCGTTGACGGTCGTGGTTTTTCCCATGCCGTTGCGGCCGATCAAGGCGACGACTTCGCCGGCGCCGACCGAAAACGAGATATCGAACAGGGTTTGACTTGAGCCGTACGATGCTCGGAGGCCAGCTGCCGAGAGTAGCGCCGGAACGTCTTCTGGCTGACGACCGACAGCAGATGACTTTGCAGGGTCGCGATAAGACGGAGCTGGCGTGTTTGGGCGATCTGAGTTGCGAACCGCGTGCTCCTGGCGGCGCCGGCGCCGGGTGATAGTGCTTTCGATCACGCCGTAAACGCCGCGCTTCCAGCCCAACGATACCGCGAGCAATAGCAAGCCAAATATCACTAGCCAATGATCGGTATAGCGAGACGTCAATTCCTCTACGAGGAGATAAAGAAACGCGCCAATGACGGGACCCAGCAAAGTGCCAACGCCGCCGACGACCACAATCATTGTAATGATTCCGGAAATCCGCCAGTCGAAGAGGCTCGGGCTGAGATAAGCATCGAGGTTTATCAGCAGGAACCCGCCTATCCCGGCGATCGCGCCGGCCAAAACGAAGGCGGCCAAACGATATCGATAAGCCGAAAAGCCCAGCGTGGTTAGGCGGATATCGTCCTGGCGGCACGCTTGCATTGTCATGCCGACCGGCGATCGCACAAACC
>JBAUGC010000567.1:0-11083 GCA_049679485.1 Xanthobacteraceae bacterium | reverse complement strand
AGGCCCCGGCGCAAAGCACCTCGCATGCCGGCACCGCTAAACCGGTGCGCACTGCTTTGACCGTCGAAGTGCGCGACGGCCGATTGTGTGTGTTCATGCCGCCGGTCGAGACGCTCGCCGATTACCTCGAACTCCTCGCCGTCGTCGAGACGACGGCCGCCGAACTAGCACTCCCTGTGCATGTCGAAGGCTACGAGCCGCCGCCCGATCCGCGGCTCGCCGTCATCAAGGTGACGCCGGATCCCGGCGTGATCGAAGTCAACATCCATCCGGCCGGATCGTGGCGTGAAGCGGTGGCGATCACCAAGGGGCTTTACGAAGAGGCCCATCTCACGCGGCTGGGCGCCGACAAGTTCATGATTGACGGCCGGCATAGTGGAACCGGCGGCGGCAATCACGTTGTGCTTGGCGGCCGCAAGGCCGCCGACAGTCCATTCCTGCGCCGGCCCGATCTGCTCAAAAGCCTCGTGCTCTATTGGAACAGGCGGCCGTCGCTCTCCTATTTCTTTTCCGGCTTGTTCATCGGCCCGACCAGCCAGGCGCCCCGGATCGATGAAGCGCGCCAGGACATGCTGTACGAACTGGAAATCGCACTCGGCAAAGTGCCGCCGCCCGACGGGGCGGACAAAGTTCGGCCGTGGCTCGTCGATCGTTTGTTCCGCAACATCCTGGTCGATGTGACCGGCAACACCCATCGCACCGAGCTCTGTATCGACAAACTGTTTTCGCCGGACGGGCCGACCGGCCGGCTCGGTCTGGTCGAATTCCGCTCGTTCGAAATGCCGCCCGACGCGCGCATGAGTCTGGCTCAGCAATTGTTGCTGCGCGCACTCATTGCCTGGTTCTGGCGCACGCCGCTCGACGGCAAACCCGTGCGCTGGGGGACGGCGTTGCACGACCGTTACATGCTCGAACATTTTGTCTGGAACGATTTTCTTGAAGTGCTGGACGATCTGGAGCACGCCGGTTACCCGTTCGACCCGGCTTGGTTCGAAGCACAACGGCAATTCCGTTTCCCGGTCTGCGGCTCTGTGCAGCACGCGGGCGTGCGGCTTGAACTGCGGCAGGCGATCGAGCCCTGGTACGTGATGGGCGAAGAGAATGTCGGCGGCGGTACCGCGCGTCTTGTCGATTCCTCGGTCGAGCGGCTGCAGATCAGAGTCGAGGGCTTGAACGGCGACCGTCACGCCGTGACCTGCAACGGCGCCCGCGTGCCGCTGACCTCAACGGGCCGTTCCGGCGAATTCGTTGCCGGCGTGCGCTTTAAGGCTTGGGATTTGGCGTCGGGTCTGCATCCGACCATCGGCGTCCAGGCGCCGCTCACGTTCGACATCGTCGATACCTGGAGCCGCCGGTCACTCGGCGGCTGCGTCTATCACGTCGCGCATCCCGGCGGACGCAACTACGAGACCTACCCGGTCAACTCCTACGAGGCGGAAGCCCGCCGCCGCGCGCGCTTCCAGGAGCATGGCCATACTGGCGGGGTGATCGAGGTTCCGGCGTGCGAAGCCTCGCTTGAATATCCGACAACTCTCGATCTACGGCGCTCGGTCTAACAGCAACCGACTATGGCAGCCCATCTCGACAAGATTGTCGAAAAAGAAACGGCAGGCTTAGAGCAATTAGTAGCCGCGTACCGGCCACTTCCCGGCATTTTCGACGAGATGATGGATGGCGACGGGCGGGTGCGCGCGCACTGGCAGCCGTTCCTCAGCATGCTGGCGGCGCTCGGCACCGACGAAATCAATCGCCGCTTCGCCGCCGCTGACCGTTATCTGCGCGGCTCGGGTGTCTTCTATCGCGTCTACGAGGATGCGGCCGGCATCGAGCGCCCTTGGCCGCTCAGCCATGTACCGCTGATCATCGAACCGTCCGAATGGAAGCAGCTGGAAGCGGGCCTCATCCAGCGCGCCGAGCTTCTTGAAACTGTGCTTGCCGACACCTACGGCCCGGCATTGTTCAGCAGTGACGGCCGTTTGCCCGCGGCACTGATCGCCGGCAATCCGGAATTTTTGCGTCCAATGGTTGGCGTACCGCCGCCCGGTGGCGCACACTTGCGCTTCTACGCCGTCGATGTCGGTCGCGGCGCTGATGGCCGCTGGTGGGTGTTGAGCGACCGCGCCCAGGCCCCGTCGGGCGCCGGCTACGCCATCGAAAACCGTCTCGCCCTGTCACGCGCTATTCCGGATATTTATCGCACCACGCGCGTCGAGCGCGTCGCTCCGTTTTTTCAGGCGTTCCAGGCCGAACTCCTGGCGCTGAGCCGCCAGGACGATCCGCAGATCTGCCTCCTAACGCCCGGGCCGATGAGCGAAACCTATTTCGAGCACGCTTATCTGGCGCGCTATCTCGGCCTGCTGCTGGTCGAGGGCGAGGACCTGAGCGTGCGCGACGATGGCGTGTTCGTCCGCACTGTTTCGGGCCTGCGGCGCACTGAAGTCCTGCTGCGCCGGATCGATGCCGATTTTGCCGATCCTCTTGAACTCAACGCCGCTTCCCGTCTCGGTGCACCAGGACTGTTGCAGGCCGTCCGCGACGACAAGATCGTCATCATCAATTCGCTTGGCGCTGGGTTAGTCGAGGCGCGAGCGATGCTGGCGTTTCTGCCGGCGCTGGCTCCGATCGTGCTTGGCGCCGATCTCGCGATACCCAACGTTGCGACCTGGTGGCTTGGTCGCGCCGACATGCGGGAAGAGATGATCGGAGAACTTGACCGCATGGTCATCGCTCCGGCCTTCGAATCGCAGACCGACGCCAGCAGTAGCAACGAAGTCCTCGGCGCGAAGCTCGACGATGCGCAGCGTGAGGCGTTGATCCTTTCGATTCGCGACCGCGGCGTCGACTATGTGGCGCAGGAAGCAGTGACGCTCTCGAGCATGCCGGTGTGGCGCGATGGCCATTTGCAGCCTCGCCCCTTCACGCTACGGCTGTTCCTGACCAAGGTCGGCGAGCGATGGGAGGTGATGCCGGCCGGATTCGTGCGGATCGCGGATAACGCGGACGCCCGGGCGGTGAGTTTGCAGCGCGGCGCCGCGACCGCCGACGCTTGGGTGCTGGCGCACGGTCCGGTCGCCGAAACGACCATGCTGCCAACCGCGGAGCGCATTCAGGTCCAGCGCGCGACCGGTCTGTTGCCGAGCCGAGCCGCCGATAATCTGTTCTGGGTCGGACGCTACGTCGAACGCGCGGAAGCAACGCTGCGTCTGATGCGCGCCATGATCAATCGTGCCGCCGAGGCCGATGAGACCGCCGCGCCGGTCATCGCCGGCATCGCTTCCTTGCTCGACGCCTGGGATGCGGTGCCGAAAGATGCGCTGGCGGCACCGGTCGGTTTCATCACCCGCGCGGTGCTCGCGCGCGCCGATTTGAGCGGGTCGCTTCCGGCGTTGACCGGCGCCGCGCGATCAGCAGCCTCCGTTATTCGCGAGCGCTTTTCGCCGGATGCATGGCGCGCGCTCAACGACCTGGCGACGATGGTCGCGCTGCCGCTTGCTGTCGGTCCGTCGGAGAGTGCCATCATCGAGCGCGTCGAAGCCGCATTGCGGATCATTTCGTCGCTCTCGGGGCTGGCGCAGGAAAACATGACCCAGCTCGCTGGCTGGCGCTTTCTCGAACTCGGCCGCCGTATCGAGCGCGCCATCCTGACCGGCCGGCTGGTACGTTGTTTCGCCATGACCGGCGCCCCCGACGGCGGTCTCGAATTGCTGCTCGAACTGGCTGACAGCCAGATCACCTACCGACAGCGCTACGTCATGGTCGCGGCGCGCGCCCCCGTGTTGGATCTTGTCTTGCTCGATCCGAACAATCCGCGCTCGGTCGCTTTTCAGCTCGACCGCATTGAGACACATCTATCAGCGTTGCCGGGACGGAGCGCCACTGGCCGGCTGTCGCCGGTCCAGCAGATCGTCGCCTCGATTGCAACACGTTTGCGAACGGTGGAAGCCGCCGCGATCGACGAGGCCTTGATCGTCGACATCGAGCAATCGCTCATGAAACTCTCCGACGCGATCACCGCGGCCTATCTCAGCAACAACGAACGCTCCGAAGCGGTCTGGGAGGCGCTGGCGTGATCTATGACGTGCGCCAGACGACCACATGCGCCTACGCCTCGCCGGTCGCGCATGCGCGCCACGTCTTGCGCCTGACGCCGATTCCGCGCCCCGGCCAACGGGTGCATGTTGCGGCATTGCAAATCCTGCCCGAACCCCAGCACCGGCGCGAAGGACTGGATTTTTTCGGCAACCGCCTGACCTGGATCGAGATCGAAGAGCCGCACAGGATGCTCACGATCAAATTGGCGGCGCGCGTCACCGTCGATGCAGCCGATGAACCTGGTGCGCTGGCGACGCCCGCCTGGGAAGCGGTCCGCGAAGAGGCGTTTGCCACGAGCGACATTGGACCGCTGTCGCCGGCGCATTTCCTGTTTCCGAGCCGCATGGTCTCGCTAGATCCGGAGATACGCGACTACACGCGGGAGAGTTTTCCCGCCGATCGGCCCGTGCTCGACGCCGCGATTGAACTGATGAATCGTCTTAAAGCCGACATCACTTACGAGATTGGGGCTACGACGGTCACCACCACGCCGCCAATGTCGTTCGCGCTGCGCCGCGGCGTTTGCCAGGACTTTGCGCACATCATGATTTCAGGGCTGCGCGGCATCGGCTTGCCGGCGGCCTATGTGAGCGGCTACCTGCGGACCATGCCGCGAACCGACCCGACGCGATTGCAAGGCGCCGATGCGATGCATGCCTGGGTGCTCGTGTGGTGCGGCAGCCCCCACCCTACCCTCCCCCGCTCGCGGGGGAGGGTAGGGTGGGGGTGGATCGGACTCGATCCGACCAACGCAGTCGTTGCCTCCGACCAGCATGTGGTGCTCGCCGTCGGCCGCGACTATACCGATGTCGCGCCGATGGATGGCGTAATTGTGGGCTCCGGCGGACAGCGGATCGACGTGGCCGTGAACGTCACGCCGGCCGGATAATCGAGCCTCAAAAAGCTGGGAGTAAACGCATGCGTGCTTATCAACTGCCGAAGGGCGGCGCCGGAATCGACGCACTTCAGGTTTTCGACCGGCCGATGCCAAAACCGCAATACCGGCAAGTGCTGGTCAAAGTCGCCGCCTGCTCGCTCAATTTCCGCGACCACATGATGGTGTGCGGCAGCTACCCTATGGCGGTGCGCGAGAACCTGGTCCCGCTATCCGACGGCGCCGGCGAAGTGGTGGAAATTGGGCCGGGCGTCCTGCGGGTGAAGGCCGGCGATAAGGTCGCCGGCTGTTTCTTCCAGCGCTGGCCAGGCGGCGAACCCGGTCCGCACCTGCAAGCGTTCGCGCTTGGCGGCAGTATCGACGGTATGCTGGCGGAATACGTCGTGCTGGAGGAAGAAGGTGTCGTCAAACTGCCAGCGCATCTCTCGCTCGAGGAAGGCGCCGCGCTCCCCTGCGCCGCCGTCACCGCGTGGCACGCCATGGTCCACCACGCCAAACTGATCACCGGGCAGACGGTGCTCTTGCAAGGCACCGGCGGCGTGTCGATGTTCGGGCTGCAATTCGCCCACGCGACGGGCATCACTGCCATCATCACCTCGTCTAGCGATGAAAAGCTCAAACGGGCCAAGGCACTCGGCGCCGCCCACGGCATCAACTACAAGACCACGCCGGAATGGGACAAAGCGGCGGTCGAGTTCAACGGCGGCCACGGCGTCGATCATGTACTCGAGGTCGGTGGCAAAGACACGCTCACCCGCTCGTTCGGCGCCATCCGCGTCAACGGCAAGGTCAGCATCATCGGGGGCTTGAGCGGCAGGGCGAGCGAGCTCAATCCCGGACTGATCTTTGCCAAGCGCGCCAACGTGCAGGGCATCTCCGTCGGCTCAACGGAGGCATTCGAGCAGATGAACGTGGCGATTTCGGCGACGAAACTCAAGCCGGTGATCGATCGCGTGTTCGGCTTCGACGAGGTGAAAGCCGCCTTCCATCACATGGCAGCCGGCGCGCATTTCGGCAAAATCGTTATCCGGGTAGCATAGAGCGGCGACGCCGAACGCCTGCCGCAAGGATTTATTGCGCGACTACGCGGGTCGGCGGGAACGCGACCTCGATGAGCGTGCCGGCATTCGGCGCGCTCTTGATGGAAAAACGCGCGCGATTGGCTTCCGCCAGAGCCTTGGTCAGTGGCAGGCCGAGGCCCGTGCCTCCCGAGCCCCAGGTTCCGGCAGTCGCCGTCTGCCGAAAGGGCTCAAGCGCGGCCTCGACGTCCTTCTCGCTCATGCCGACGCCGGTATCGCGCACGCGCAGCACTGCCTCGCCGTTGTCGGCAAAGGCGGTCGACACGATCACCTGGCCGCCGGGGCCGGTGAACTTTATCGAGTTCGACAGGAGGTTAAGCACGATCTGGCGCAGCGATCGCTCGTCGGCAACCACCTGAGGCAATCCGGGCGTGAGCGAAGTGCGGATGATAATCCGCGCGCGGCTCGCCTGGGGTTGCATGATGCCGACGCATTGCTGCGTGAGCTCGTTGAGGCTGACGTTGGCGAAGTTGAGGTTGAGCTGGCCGCTCTCAATCTTGGAAAGATCGAGCAGATCGTTCAACAGCGCGACAATATGCAGTCCGGCGGCGTGCACGTCCTTGAGATACTCGCGATAGCGCTCGTTCCCGATCGGGCCGAAGCGCTCAGCCATGATCACCTCGGTGAAGCCGGTGATAGCGTTGAGGGGCGTGCGAATTTCGTGGCTGACTTTACCGACGAATTCTGCTTTCGCTGATGCCGCCTTTTGCGCTTCACGCGCTGTGGTTCGCAGCTCCTCCTCGGTTTTTTTGACCGCGGCAAGCTTGGCTGCGAGGTCACGGATCTCGCTCTGGGCGGCGCTGAGCGAAAGTGCCATCGCCCGCTGTTGCTCCACAATTTTACCGTTGGTCAGAATGAGCCCACGCGCCGAGCCGTCTCCCCAGGGAACGGCGAACAGACGAGCCTCGATCTCGCGGCGCTCACCGGCGCTTGTGGTGAGCGACAGCACGTTCGGAGTGCCGCCGAGCGCGCCGGCATCGGTTTCGGCAACGAGGGTATTCAACCAGCGGGCTTCCGTTAAAGCCTTCAGGCTCCGATAGCCGGTCAATTCGAGGAAATGACGATTGGCGTAAAGGGGCGAGTCGTTTCGATAGATCAACACCCCGATCGGAATGCGGTCGAGTAGCTCGGACTCGAAAGCCGGAGCGGCTGAAGTTTGCGCGGCTGAACTTTGCGCCGCCACAGCCAGCCGCGCTTGCAGTTGAACTTCGGTCGCTTGTGCTAGCTCCTTATACGCTTCGGCAACTGAAGCGCTCTGCGCTGCAATTTGCGTTGCTTCGGTAGCCGGCGGCGGGATCACTTCGACGGGAGGAGGAGCAATCGCTGCCGGAGCGGCCTCGGCGGGAATTGCTTCGGCGGCAGGAGAAACAACTGCGGCGGCGGATTCGCTCGGAACGGTTTCAGTGGCAGGCAAAACAGGAGCAGCCTCGGCCGGCTCGGCCGGAATTGTTTCGGCCGGCGAGTTGTTGGCTACGCTCTCGGCAGCGGAAGGGTCACGCCCTCCTTGCAAGCGTGCCGTCAGCTCTTGCGCCAATTCGCGGAACGCGCGGCGCTCGACCGGACTGAGACTGGGAGCCTTCAGTTCCGACGTCCCCAGCCGAAACAGCACGACGTTGGCGGCAGGCGGGACGCTCGGCGAGGGGCGCTGCGGCCGCAGAGCAATCTCGCTGTCTGCTTCTTCTGTTGTCGGCGAGGGCGGGGCCTCAGCTCTTGTTTCGGCTTGTTCTGTTGTTGGCGCCGAGGAAGCCTCGGCTCTGGTGTCGGCTTCCTCTGTTGTTGGTGCTAAAGGAGCTTCAGTTCTGGTGTCGGCAGCGGCCGCCTGTACCGGCGGCGCCGGCGCGCCGTCCGTCTTGGCCGGCGGTTCTGGCCGAGCGATGAAACCGATCGGGCGCTCGCGACGCGCATGAGCCAATTGGTTGATGCGGGCGATATCGCGACAGACCCCGAATCCGCGATAGCCCCGAAAATGCCGCTCGCGATCAAACACCGGCAGCCCCGACAGCTCTACCGGGAGTCGCTCGTCGCCGTCGTCCACCGGCCAAAACACCGTGATGCCGCTCCAGGTTTCGCGTGTGGCTACGGCGCGCGCCACCTGTTGTTCCGGATCGAGCTTCAGTTCATCCGCTATCTCGCCCCACAATCGGCCGAATGCGGCCGTGGTTTGCGGTCCAGTGAGCTCGATAAACTCATCCGAACCGACGACAAAGCGGCCATCGGCATCCATCTGCCAGACGAATCGCAATGGATGCCGACGCTCGGCGACTGGCTCAACCGGCGAAGGACTGCGTGCCGGCGGTACCGCAGCGGAAGCAGCGGGTTCAATCGGTGGTGACGGCGTGGATAATTCGGTGCGCTGCTGCTCCCGCGCAGCAACAGGTTTGGGCTCGATGTCTAAACGGGAATTTGCTGCAGGGGCGCTACCCAGTTCGGCGTCGAACGCAGCGAGCAGAACTACCCATGCGCCGCTGCCCAGACGCCGCAAGGCAACTTGGCCATGATCAGTTGCAGCACTGGCGCTGCCGGCCGCGAGAGCTTGAGATGCGATCGCGGCCAGCCCAAGCGCCGACAATGTCGGCGTGCCCGTAACCCGCGTTTGCGCTGCCGAAGTGGCGGCGAGCAACGTGCCGTCGGGCGCGAACGCAGCCAGTGGCTGGGTCTGGTCCGAAAACAGGCGCTTGACCCGCTCGTTGAGCGGCAGCGATGGTCCTGCGGGCTCGGTAGCGATGACCATGAGTGCCGCCGAGCCGTCGGCCAAAAGAAAACGCGAGCACGCACACGTCAGCGTGCGGCCAAAGCTGGCGCCGAATCCGCGCAAGCGCTCAAGCCGCGCTTGCCCCGTTGACGGCAGAGTAGCCGCGAGGCGGATGATCTCGCCGGCCGCGGGTTGTTTTGCATCGAACCGGCGCGCGGTGCACGCTCTCGTGCTCCCAGCACCAAAGATCGCGGCTCCGACGGAATTTGCCCATAAGATCCGGGATCCGTCGGCGCTCCACAGCCAGGCCGGTGTGGCGCTCGTCGCGTGGTCAACGAGCTGGGCCGCAAGCCGCGGATCGCGCGACTGGGCGAACTCTGACTCCACAATCGACATGCGGCAAAACCCATCGCCGTAAAGGGATTCTTAATAATGCGGACCGCCCGTGCCGTCCATGGCGGGCGCTCGACTCCCACCTAACAAGGTAGGATAACCTTAATCACGTCACCGCTTCGGCCCGGCGCAAAGATCGGGATGCAAGCCGCGGGATAATTGGCTTAGTATGACGATTGTCAGGGGGTGAGGAGTTGGACGATGGCCAAGGAACCGTTCGAACAATTTGCAATGCCCAATGAGGTTCGCGCTTTCGTCGAGCAGAGCGTTTCGCAGGCACGGACAGCTTTCGATGGCATCGTTCAGGCCGCGAACCAGGCGGTCGCTCAGTGGCAAGGCCAAGCCGAAGCGGCGCGCGCCGGCGCCAGTGAAATTGCACATAAGTCGATGGGTTATGTCGAACACAACATGGCGTCGACTTTCGAGTTCGCGCAAAAGCTGATGCAGGCCAAGGATCCGACCGAGGTCGTCCGCCTGCAATCCGAATACCTAACGAACCAGATGAAAACGCTTTCGACCCAGGCGCAGGATCTCGGACAAAGTGCTGCCAAAATAGTCATGGATGCTGCTAAACCTAAAAAGCCGTGATACCGGCCCAAGGCTGCGGCGCTATTGGTAAATAAAATCAAATCGTTAAGTGTTATTTTGTGCAACGCAATATAGTCTATTGCAATGCACCAAAATGCTTGCTATATATGCGTGTGGAAGACCCAGGCTTGAAGTGTACAGCGTTCTGCCGTGGGCTCAGTGAAATGTGACGTCTCGCGCGATGGGCGGCGGGACTTAGGAGCGTTCTCCGATCAAACAGCCCAAAGGACTTCAGACAATAAGGACGAGTGTCATGGCAGAAGCCACAACTGCTGCCCCCAAAGCCAAACCGGCTAAGCCCGCAATGGCCGCGTTTGAAATGCCCAAGTTCGAAATCCCGAAGTTTGATATGCCGAAGGTAGAGATGCCTGCGGCCTTCCGCGAAATGGCGGAGCGTGGCGTCGCTCAGGCCAAGGACACCTACGAGAAGATGAAGGCCGCCGCCGAAGAGGCGACCGACGTGCTCGAGACCACTTATTCGACCGCCACCAAGGGCGCCTCCGACTACGGCCTCAAGGTGATCGAGGTGGCCCGCACCAACACCAATGCAGCGTTCGATTTCGCCGGCGAAATCATGGCGGCAAAGACGCTGTCGGAAGTCGTCGAGCTCACCAGCGCCCATGCACGCAAGCAGTTCGAGTCGCTGTCGCAGCAGAGCAAGGAACTCGGCGCGCTGGCGCAGAAGGTTGCGACCGAGACGGCCGAGCCGATCAAGAGCGGCATGAACAAGGCCTTCAGCAAGGTCGCTTGATCGACACACTGCGAAGCTCTTTTTTTCCCAATCGTCCCCTTCCCGATGGGGCAAAAGCCTGGGCTTCGGCCCTGGCTTTTGCTTGTCGGCTTCCGCTAATCGTCTTGCCAAGACCGGGTGTTCCTCCTAGCTTCCGCGTACTTACCGACCGCGCGGGCCGTGCAGCTGTAGCTCAGTTGGTTAGAGCGCCTGACTGTGGATCAGGAGGTCGGTGGTTCGAATCCCCCCAGCTGTACCAGCATTTCGTCCATGGTTGGTCTGCGCTATTCCTTACCCAAATTTTGCAGCAGCGGCAGCCACGTGTCCTGCTCCTGCGCGGCCCCGATACGTTCCTAAAAATAGAGAATTTCCGTTCAGCCTCGCTTTACCTTAACGCGAACTGCAACGAGGCAGGCGATGCTCCCTTAGCTATTCTCGACTATCACGCTGGACCGGACAATATCCATTACAGCGGATCGCGTGACGAGCGCCACACCATCGCCGGCATTGGGCAGCGCGCCTCTGGCATTCGATGCCGAGGCCGCTGCAACTGCGCATCGCACGAAGGCGGCAAGCGGTGCGACGGCAAATCTGCACCTCTCACTCCATGACGG
>JBAUGC010000566.1:0-2179 GCA_049679485.1 Xanthobacteraceae bacterium | reverse complement strand
CTTCCAGCTTCTGTGCGATGTCGAAGGCGCGCCGGGTGACGGGATCGCGATCCCGCTCGGCCTGCAATCGAGGCTCGTCCTCGATCGCGCGCTTGAGCGTGACCGGGTTAGCGGGATTTTGCGGCACCAGCTTGCAAAGCTTGTCGACCTGCCCGTAGGGCATTTGCAGCACGCGCCCGACGTCGCGCAGCACGCCGCGGGCCTGCAAGGTGCCAAAGGTGATGATCTGGGCGACCTGGTCGCGGCCGTATTTCTCCTGCACGTAACGGATCACTTCGTCGCGCCGATTCTGGCAGAAGTCGATGTCAAAGTCCGGCATCGAAATCCGTTCGGGATTGAGAAAGCGCTCGAACAGCAGCCCGAACCGGATCGGGTCGAGATCGGTGATGGTGAGCGCGTAGGCGACGAGCGAGCCGGCGCCGGAGCCACGGCCCGGTCCGACGGGAATGCCTTGGGCCTTCGCCCATTGGATGAAATCCGCGACGATCAGAAAGTAGCCGGCGTATTTCATGCTGGCGATGACGCCGAGTTCGAACGAAAGCCGCTCGCGGTAATCTTCGACGCTATGGCCCGGCGCCAGCGGATGCCGCGTCAGCCGTTGTTCGAGTCCGGCGAAGGCGGCGCGGCGCAATGCTTCCGCCTCGTTCGCCTCGTTCGCCGCAGCCGCCGCTTTCGCCGTTTGGGCTTGCTCGTCCTGCGGCCGCCCGGCTTCACCGTCCTTGGGGCCGGTGGAGAAGCGCGGCAGGATCGGTGCCAGCGTCCGCGGTCGAAAGGCGCAGCGTTCGGCGATCTCAACGCTCGCCGCCAGCGCCTCCGGCAGATCGGCGAACAGCGCCGTCATTTCCGTGCGGCTCTTGAAGCGATGCTCGGTGGTGAGCTGGCGGCGCTCGCCTTCGGCGATGAGCCTGCCCTCGGCGATGCACAACAACGCATCGTGGGCCTCGTAATCCTCGCGGGCGGCGAAGAAAGGCTCGTTGGTGGCCACGAGCGAAATGCCGCGGGTGTAAGCAAGCTCGATCAGAGCAGGCTCCGCCACGCGTTCAGCGGGCATGCCGTGCCGCTGCAATTCGATATAGAGGCGATCACCAAACAACCGCTGCAGGTGTTCGCAGCGCGACACCACGAGTGCGCTCTGGCCGGCGCCGACCGCCGCGTCGAGCGGACCGTTGATGCCGCCACTAAGCGCAATCAGTCCGTCGGTCTCGCCGGCGAGCCAGTCGAGCTTAAGATGCGGCCGTTCGGTCTGTTCAGTGTCGAGGTAGGCGCGTGAGCAAAGCCGCATCAGACTGCGATAGCCGTCCTCGCGCGCGGCTAGGAGCACGATCCGCGGCCACCCCTCACCTAATGCCGAAGCCCGCTGGTCGTGGTCGCCAAAGTCGATACCGAGCGCACAGCCGACGATCGGCTGGATGCCCGCGGCCGCCATCTTCTCGGAGAATTCAAGCGCGCCGAACATATTGTCGGTGTCGGTGAGCGCCAGCGCCGGTTGCCGGTCCTTCTTGGCAAGTTCCGCCAGCCGCGCGATGGGCAGCGCCCCTTCGAGCAGCGAGTAAGACGAATGCACATGCAGGTGCACGAAACCGGGGGTCGCGGCAGGCATATCCCTAAGATGGTTTGCGGGTGACGATTCTGGTGTGGAGGCAAGATGCGGATCGCGCGCCGCGCTGTCCACAACCGCGCACAGCAACGTCGTCGCCGCGCACAGAAAGTTTCATCCGGCGCGCTGCCAGCGGCCGGAGAAATCGCCGGAAGTCAGACGACCCCCAGCACCTGGGCCCAGACGGCTACCATAGCCAGGAACAAAGTGATGGAGGCAAGTGCCAACGCCTCCTCCGCCACAGCGCGAACCATGACCCTCTCTCCCTTCGTAGAACGAAAGAGGAACATTAGTTCTCTAATTGTTCTCGAGAGTCAAGCGGCGGAATTATCCCTTGACGCCAAGTAAAGGTTGTGCGTCTTAATGAAGGGGTAGTTCCGCCAACCCTGGTGGAACATGTTGGAAGCGAAGATTACGGCTATCGGATTTGAGCATTTGGGATGCCCATCCGAGCGTATGCCGTGGCCGTCCGAGATCGGGCGGCCGACACACAGATGGGTGCCGATTGGAATGCCGCGCCTTCGCCCGCAACTGGCAGATACCGTCATTTACCTGTATCGCCGCAATCCCAAGACTGGGAAA
>JBAUGC010000565.1:0-3722 GCA_049679485.1 Xanthobacteraceae bacterium | reverse complement strand
GACGGATTGATCGATCCGCGCGACACCCGAAAAGTGCTAGGCTTTTGCTTGTCGATCTGCCGCGAAGCAGAACTCCGCCCGCTCAGACCCAACACGTTCGGCGTCGGGCGGATGTAACGGGAGGGAAGCGTCATGCTGTTTACGCCCGAGCACGAGGAGTTGCGCCGGAGCCTGCAGAAATTCATCGCCGCAGAGGTCAACCCGCATGTCGATGAATGGGAGGAGGCCGGCATCTTTCCCGCCCACGACCTGTTCAAGAAAATGGGCGACCTTGGCTTTCTCGGCCTTAATAAGCCCGTCGCGTACGGCGGGCAGGGGCTCGACTATTCCTACGCGATGGTGATGGCCGAAGAACTCGGCAACATCGCCTGCGGCAGCGTGCCCATGGCGATTGGGGTGCAGACCGACATGGCGACGCCCGCGCTCGCGCGGTTCGGTTCCGAAGAGATCAAGCGGGAATTTTTGGCGCCATCGATTGCTGGTGACTTTGTGGCCTGCCTTGGCGTCTCGGAAGTGGGCGCCGGATCGGACGTCGCCTCGATCAAGACCACAGCGCGCAAGGACGGCGACGACTACGTCATCAACGGCGGTAAAATGTGGACCACGAACGGCACCCAGGCAGACTGGATGTGCCTTCTTACTAACACGTCCGATGGCGCGGTGCACAAGAACAAGTCGTTGATCTGCCTGCCGATGAAGACCAAAGGCGTCCAGATCGCCCGCAAGCTCGACAAGCTCGGCATGCGTTCCTCAGACACTGCGCAAATTTTTTTCGACGATGTCCGGGTGCCGCAGCGTTTTCGCATCGGCGAAGAGGGTAAGGGCTTCACCTATCAGATGATGCAATTCCAGGAAGAGCGGCTGTGGGCCGCCGCCGCCAATCTGAAATCAATGGAGCGGCTCATCCAGGAGACCATTGACTACACGCGCGACCGCAAGGCTTTCGGCAAATCGATCCTCGACAATCAGGTGGTGCATTTCCGATTGGCCGAACTTGCGACCGAGATCGAGCTGCTGCGTGCGTTGGTCTATCGCGCCTGCGAACTCTATCTTGCCGGCACCGACGTGACCCGGCTTGCTTCAATGACCAAGCTGAAGGCGGGACGCTTGCGCCGCGAGGTTGCCGATTCCTGTTTGCAATATTGGGGCGGGATGGGCTTCATGAACGAAACGCCGGTCAGCCGCGCGTATCGTGACGGACGTCTTGGTTCAATCGGCGGCGGCGCCGACGAGATCATGCTGACCATCATTTGCAAACTGATGGGAACGCTTCCAGGCACCTCCAACGCGCCCGAGCAAAAGGCCGGTCATGCCTGATCTGCCGCAGACCTCGCACATCAAGCTCGATTTGCGCGGCGCTGTCCTGCACCTGTGGCTCAATCGGCCGGAACTGCGCAACGCCATTAATCCGCAGATGGTGCGGGAAATCATGGCGACGTTCGCCGCGATTGCCGATGACCGCTCCGTGCGCGTCGTGGTGTTGCGCGGCGCCGGTGGTACGTTCTGCGCCGGCGGCGATATCAGGAGCATGTCAGCAGCGCGTGAAGCGCCGCCGCCCGGCTCAGCTGACGAACTCAAGGCGAACAACAAGCGCTTCGGCGCCATGTTGGATGCAGTGAACGCTGCGCCGCAGGTGGTGATCGCCGCGGTCGAGGGCTACGCGATGGGCGGCGGCTTCGGCTTGGCCTGTGTCGCCGACATTACCATCGCAACCGCTGACGCGCGTTTTGCCATGAGTGAGGTGATGATCGGCGTGGTCGCGGCCGCGATCTCGCCGTTCGTAGTCCAGCGTATCGGGCTCACGGCCGCGCGGCACTTGGCCGTGACCGGCCTCCGCATTGATGGTGCTGAGGCCGTGGCGGTCGGTATTGCGCATCTTACCGTCGCCGATGCGGCCGCGCTCGATGCCGCTGTGCGCGATGCCTGCAACCAGGTGCTCAAGTGCGGGCCCAATGCGGGTGCTGCCAGCAAGCGGCTGATGCTGCGCGCCGCTGGCCCGAACGGGATGCCGGAATTGCTCGCCGCGGCCGCTGACGCCTTCGCGGCAGCTGTTCGCAGTCCCGAGGGCCGCGAAGGCACGAAGTCGTTTGTTGAGAAACGCAAACCTTCGTGGGTCGTGCAGGTGGAGTGACGGATGAACGCCCTCCAAATGCGCACCAGCATGTCCCGCAGCTCCCGGTCGTGACAGCGTTCGGCAAAATTCTGATCGCCAATCGCGGCGAGATCGCTTGCCGGATCATGCGCACGGCGAAGGCTCTCGGTTACCGAACCGTGGCCGTGTTCAGCGATGCGGACGCCGGCGCGCTTCATGTTCGGCAGGCGGACGAAGCGGTCCGCATCGGTCCGGCGCCGGCAAAGGACAGCTACCTCAATATTGACGCGCTCCTCGCTGCCGCAAAGCTGGCCGGCGCCGATGCGGTGCATCCGGGCTACGGTTTTCTCTCCGAGGACGCTGCATTTGCGCAAGCTTGCACGCAAATGTGTCTCGTCTTTATCGGCCCGCCGCCGACAGCGATCGATGCCATGGGCAATAAAGCGCGGGCAAAAGCTCTGATGGAGAAAGCCGGCGTTCCCTGTGTGCCCGGTTATCATGGTGCCGACCAGTCCGACGACCACCTTTCAGCTAAAGCCCGGCGGATCGGATTTCCACTCATGGTCAAGGCCGCGGCTGGCGGGGGCGGGCGCGGCATGCGGCTTGCGAACGCTCCCGAGGAACTCGCGAATGCGCTCACGCGCGCACGGTCCGAGGCGATGAGTGCTTTCGGATCCGGCGAACTCATTCTTGAAAAAGTGGTCGCCGACGCACGTCATGTCGAAATACAGGTATTTGGCGACCAGCATGGCAACGTCATCCATCTCGGCGAACGCGATTGTTCGATCCAGCGCCGTCATCAAAAGGTGATCGAGGAGGCGCCGTCACCCGCAGTCTCGACGGAACTGCGAGCGAAGATGGGTGAGGCCGCGATCGCCGCCGCACGCGCCATCGGCTACGTGGGCGCTGGCATCGTCGAGTTTCTGCTCGATCCATCCGGGAAATTCTACTTTCTCGAGATGAACACGCGGCTCCAGGTCGAGCATCCGGTGACCGAGGCGGTTACAGGACTTGACCTGGTCGAATGGCAGCTGCGGGTCGCAGCCGGCGACACCTTGCCGCTTGAACAGCATCAGGTGAAATTCAGCGGTCACGCCACCGAGGCGCGTCTATATGCCGAAGACCCGAGCCAAAGCTTTTTGCCGCAAAGCGGCACTTTGATCGAGTGGCGTCCCGCATCCGGAGATGGCGTGCGCGTCGATCACGGTCTCGCGCCGGGCCAACGCGTGAGCCCTTTCTATGATCCTATGCTGGCCAAGGTGATCGCTCACGGGGCGACGCGGGATGAGGCGCGCCGGCGGCTGATCAAGGCAATTGAAGATACAGTCGCACTCGGCTTGACCACCAATCGCAGCTTGCTCGTCGCCATGCTCCGCCACCCTTCTTTCGTGACAGGTGAAGCGACGACCACCTTCATCGACCGGCATTTTCCTCCTGGTAGTGACGCCTTACGGCGGCCACAGCCGGACTTGCGCACGCTAGCGCTCGCTGCGGTGCTGCTGTTTGAAACGCGGGCTCGCGTGGCGGCGAATGAGGTCGGTGCGGCGCAGAACTGGTCATCGACCGGCATTGCCATCTGGCCGTTGCGGCTGACGCTGGGCGACTTCCATCACCCCGGCAGCATCATGGC
>JBAUGC010000564.1:0-6567 GCA_049679485.1 Xanthobacteraceae bacterium | reverse complement strand
CCTCCCAGACCGGTCATAGTGCCGGCCGGATGATGCCCAAAGCCGCTCCAGCGCGGCGTGCAAATCCGCGCGGAAGCACCGCACTCGCTCCGTGTTCAGGTGTGCCTCGATAACACGACCCTTTAAGTGAGCGAGATTCGATGTGGGCTTGTACTTGATTTGGGGACAATTGTCAATACAAAAGCGACAATGGCTCCGGTGATCAAACCGTGAGACTTGCCGTTACAGGTGAGCACTACTCCGCGGCGTCGACACTATTTGCACCGGGTAGCCGTGCCGAATATCATATGTGATAGCTATCGCATGCGATAGGAGCATGGCTGCATGAATATCAAATCCGAGGAGGAATGGGCGGAGCGAGCTACTGCCTTCTTGAAGCATAAGCTACACGAGGCCGAGATAACCTATGTCGAGCTAGCAAAACGACTAAAAAAACACGGTTTCAAGGATGAAACCGAGGCATCAATCACGAATAAGCTGAAACGTGGAACGTTCCAGGCTAAATGGTTTTTAGGATGTCTTGCAGCCTTGGAATTAGATGGTGTGGCATTGGAGGAGATTTAATTGGGTTTTGGCGTAGCCAGCGGATTTGTCTGAATCTTTGGAAGGGAGCCGGGCGGCAGTAGGCATGCCATTTCGGTGTGGGAACCGGCCATCGCACTTACAGTTCCCATTTGGCCGTTTCCTTTTAGAGAAATTGTATATTCACGTGAAAGCACATCTTGATAAGACACCTCGAACGTGACTGCACCACGAAACATATTCGCATCTACATTCTGAAATTCGACAAACAAAATGCCCGTCGCCATCCCGCCGATTTCAATGGGTCTGATTGTTCTATCAACGATAAGGTCTTCCGAGTGAAAGGTTACAGAAGTCGGCTGATTAAGAGTGGTTCGAGGAATATTGTTGAATGTGAATGTGGCCGGCATCTGAACAAGCGCGGCGTCATATGTGGTATCGCCAATTTTCGCTTTGACCTTCCAGTTTTTGACAATTGACTGCATTGCGCCAGTATTAATGATATTCAAGCCAATCACGGCAATCACGTCACGGTCACTGCCAAGTGGCGGCCCACTAAATGCTTGTTGAATGGCGCCCTCGAATGTCGGCTGCTGGGGGCGTGTGCCGATAAAGAAAAATACAATAACGCACATCAAGAAAGCGCCGACTCCAAACACGATCAACTCGCGGAACTGGGTGAGCTTATGAAAGGCTAACCGCAGAACGCTTGTCGCCAGCGCGGACACGATTAGGGGCCCGACGACGTACTTGAGTACGTCGTAAACGATGCCGCCCAGAACGGCGTCAGTAAACCATTGCATAGTGGTGGACTACCTTCACTGGCGGAACATACGCGAACCTGCCGTGAGTTTGCACCACCAGCCAAGATCGGTTTCCCATTGATTCCGGCCCTCCACCGGAATGAGGTAAGTAATGCTGACCTAATCGACTTGTGGCGTTTGCGCCATAATGCCGCAAAATTCCACGTTCAGCGTGGCCGTCGTTTGGCGCAGAACGTCACACATCAACCTTCAGGGCGGCGATAAAGGCCTCCTGCGGGATATCGACCTTGCCGAACTGGCGCATGCGCTTCTTGCCTTCCTTCTGTTTTTCCAGAAGTTTGCGCTTGCGAGTCACATCGCCGCCGTAGCATTTCGCGGTCACGTCTTTCCGGAAGGCACGCACGGTCTCGCGGGCGATGATCTTGCCGCCGATCGCGGCCTGGCTCGGCACCTGGAACATGTGCGGCGGGATGAGTTCTTTCAGCTTCTCCGCCATGGCGCGGCCGCGCTGCTCGGCGCGCGTCCGGTGCACCAGCATCGCCAGAGCGTCCACCGGCTCGCCGTTGACCAGCATTTGCAGCTTCACCAGATCGGCCGGTTTGTAATCGGTGAGGTGGTAGTCGAACGAGGCATAGCCGCGCGAGACCGATTTCAGGCGGTCGTAGAAATCGAACACCACTTCGTTGAGCGGCAAATTGTATTTGACCATGGCGCGATTGCCGACATAGGTCAGCTCTTTTTGCTCGCCGCGGCGGTCCTGGCAGAGCTTCAGCACGGCGCCGAGATATTCGTCGGGCGTCAAAATGGTCGCCTCGATCCATGGCTCCTGCATTTCCTCGATGTGGTTTGGATCCGGCATGTCGACCGGGTTGTGAATCTCAATCTGCTGGCCGTTGCGCAATTTGATCTTGTAGATCACCGACGGCGCGGTCGCGATCAGGTTGAGATTGAACTCGCGCTCAAGCCGCTCCTGGATGATCTCGAGATGGAGCAGGCCGAGAAAGCCGCAGCGGAAGCCGAAGCCGAGTGCGGCGGAAGTCTCCATTTCGTAGCTAAAGCTCGCGTCGTTGAGCCGGAGCCTGCCCATGGCGGCGCGCAGCGCTTCGAAGTCGGCGGCATCGACAGGGAATAAACCGCAAAACACCACGGGAATAGCCGGGCGGAAGCCGGGCAGGGGTGCCGCGACCGGCCGGCGCTCGTCGGTGATTGTGTCGCCGACGCGTGTGTCCGCCACCTCCTTGATCGAGGCAGTGAGGAAGCCGATTTCGCCCGGTCCCAGTTCGTCGCGTTCGACGCGCTTGGGCGTGAACACACCGACGCGATCGACCTCGTAGGAGGCGTCGGTCCCTATCATGTGGATGCGCTGGCCCTTCTTCAGCACGCCGTCGACGACGCGGAACAGCACCACCACGCCGAGATAGGCGTCGTACCAGCTGTCGACGAGGAGCGCCTTGAGCGGCGCTGCGGCGTCGCCCTTGGGCGGCGGCAGGCGCTGCACGATCGCCTCCAGCACCTCCGGGACGTTCAGCCCGGTCTTGGCCGAGATCAGGATCGCGTCGGAGGCGTCGAGACCGATCACGTCCTCGATCTGCTGCTTGACCTTGTCGGGCTCGGCGGCCGGCAGATCGACCTTGTTGAGTACCGGCACGATCTCGTGGTTGTTGTCGATCGCCTGGTAGACGTTGGCCAGCGTCTGCGCCTCAACGCCCTGGCTCGCATCGACAACGAGCAGTGACCCCTCGCAGGCGGCGAGAGAGCGGTTGACCTCGTAGGCGAAATCGACGTGGCCGGGCGTGTCGATCAGGTTGAGCACGTAATTCTTGCCGTCGCGGGCGCGGTAGTTAAGCCGCACGGTTTGTGCCTTGATGGTGATGCCGCGCTCGCGCTCGAGATCCATCGAGTCGAGCACCTGCTCGACCATTTCGCGCGCTTCGAGCCCGCCGGTGAGCTGGATCAGCCGGTCGGCGAGCGTCGATTTGCCGTGGTCGATGTGGGCAATGATCGCGAAATTGCGGATGTTTTCGATGGGCACTGCAGTCATGCGGCGCAGATAACACTCGCGTTCCACAGCGGCAAGCTCATCCCATCCTCTCCCCTTGCGGGAGAGGCGACAAGTCCGCGACGGCGGACTTGTCGGTGAGGGTCGAGTTGGATTGCGGCGGTGCGTACAGGCCCTCACCCGCCTCGCGTTCGCTCGGCGTCCTCTCCGGAGCGGGAGAGGGAAAGTTACCTCTGCCGCCAGACGAAGGCTGCGCTGACCACGAAATTCCAGACCGTTCCGATCACGGCCCCGCCGAGGCCTGCGATCCACCACACGCTGTCGTAGTCGTAGATCCAGGTGGCGATGCCGACATTGGAGATCGCGCCAACGGCGCAGATCACCTGGAACCAGACGAGCCCGGTGACGAAGCGCCAGCCGGTGAGCCGCTGGTCGCGGTAGGTGAACAAATTGTTGAGCACAAAATTCCAGGCGATAGCGCCGACGGTGGCAAGCGCTTGCGCCGTGCCGAAAGACAGCGCGGCCGCGAGCAAGCTGCTTAGCAGGATAAGATGTACGGCGATGCCGGTTACACCGACCAGACAGAACAAGAGAAAGCGTGCGGAGATCGCGTCTTTGGTGAGCTTTGCCGTCACCAGCGCGGCGAAATCGAGCGCGATTTTTGAGTCGAGCTTGCTCTCGCCGTGCTGACGCTCGCGAAACGTGGACGGCAGCTCGACGGTGCGAAGCCGCCCGCGACCGGTCGCCAGGATGTCGAGCAGGATCTTGAAGCCTTGCGAGGACAGCGCCGGCGCAAGCGTTTCGAAAACGTCGCGCCGGATCATGAAATGGCCGCTCATCGGATCGGTGAGATCGATCCCGAGCACCAAACGCGCCAGCCCGTTCGCCCACCGGCTCACGCGCGAGCGCTGTTTCGAAAGGCCCGCACTGGAGCCGCCATAGAGATAGCGGCTGGCAACGGCGAGATCGGCGCGCCCGCCGCGCAGGCAATCGAGCATGCCAACAAGCAGGCTTTCGTCATGCTGCAGGTCGGCATCCATCACCGCGACGTAGCGTGCCTGGCACGATAGCATACCCTCGAGACACGCACCGGCAAGACCGCGGCGTCCGATGCGGCGAATGCAGCGCACGCGGCTATCGGTCTCGCCAATAGCGCGCGCCGTCGCGGCGGTACCGTCGGGAGAATTATCGTCGACGAACACCACCTCCCAGTCGCAGGAGACAAGAAGACGTGAAAGCCGCTCGACCAGGATCGGAACATTGGCCCGCTCATTGAACGTCGGCACGACAATGCTGAGTTCCGGCGCTGCGTGCACCGTCGCAGCCGTTTCCGTTGGCGCAGCCGTCGCTGCGCTCCCCGCCGGAATCTCGCTTGTCGCCGATTGAGACAACGCTACTCGCCTCCGATTTTCCGCGCCTTTATTGCTCTATCCGCAGGCCCACGCTAGTAGCTTTCGCACGTTTCGGAGCATGGTTCCGCCATCCTTCTTTAGATCGGCCGATAACGGCTGCTCGCCGAGAGTGATTATGTCGACCGTCGGGCCCGATCTCACCGGCCGGATACCCGCGGGGCTCGCCGGCTTCATCGACCGGCTCAGCCAACCGGGCCGTCGTTTTATCGTAGAACATACCGAAGGCACGATCGTGCTTTCGGCGCTTGTTGCATTTGTAGTGCTGTGGATGGTCTTCGGCGTCGTCTCGTTGGCGTCGGTGGACTTGCATCCGGATTGGAGCGAAGCCGCGCTTTGGGCGCACAACTTTGCGTTCGGCTACAAGCATCCGCCGATGACGGCCTGGCTGTTCATGCTGTGGTTTGCGATCTTTCCGCGCCAGGACTGGGCTGCGGATCTATTGAATGTGCTGGTCGTTGCGATTGGTCTCGGCGTCACCTGGCGTCTGTTGCGCGATCATCTTGACAAGTATCGCGCACTGTTAGGGCTCGTCGCGCTGGTTCTGATTCCGCTCTATGACATCAAGACCGCGATCCTGAACGCCAACACCGTCATGATCCCGTTCTGGGCGGCGGCGCTGTTGTTCTACCTGCGGGCTCGGCGCGGCCTGGGCATTCTCGATGGCTTCCTCGCCGGCGCGTTCGCCAGTCTCACCGTTTTCGGCAAATACTGGGCGCTGTTTCTGGTTGCTGGCATGGCGGTTGCCTCAGTTGTCGGCCCGGGGACGCGACGCTTCTGGCGCTCGCCCGCGCCCTACGTCATGGCGCTGGGGGCAGCAATCGTCATTGCGCCTCATGTCTGGTGGTTCGTGAGCGAGCGCGGCGGTACCAGTTACGCCTTCATGCGCGACACCGTTGTAGTCAGCCAGTCATTCGGGGCGGCGCTGCTGCGTTCGGCGCGCTACCTTGTCAACTCCGTCGCCTACGCCATCGTGCCGATTGTTTTTCTCGCGGCGCTTCGGCCAAGCAAGGCGGCGCTCGTTGAAATGATCTGGCCCCGCGACGACGACCGCCGGCAGGCATTGTTGCTGTTCGTGATCCCGCTGGTGCTGCCGGCATTGGTCAATCTGGCCATTCCGTATCGGTTGACCGCGGATTGGACCTATCCGAACTGGGCTCTGCTGCCAGTCGTCCTCTACGCCTCGCGCGACATCATTGTTGATGAATGGACGGTGGCGCGCGCCGGCTTCGTTGCGCTGGCGGTGACGCTGGCCGCTATCGTTGCATCGCCTGTTGTCGCTTACGCCCGGCTGATGCGGAACGACGATCAATATCGGGCGCATTTCCGGCAAGTCGCCGGGCTTGTGGATCGCCTTGCGGGCGAGCCCGTACTGCTTTACTGGGGCTCGCCAAACATCACCGCGGGGCTGCCATTCTATTTGCCTGAGGCCCGCCCTTTGACGGTCGCCCCGTTATCAGCCGAAAGCCGCGCAGCGATCGGCGCTCACGGACTTGTCGTGGTTTGCCTTAGCGCCGATGCGCCGTGCCGAAGGGTCGGTGCGGAATTTGCGGCCGCCGGCGCGCACGCGGCAAACGTCATGTTTACGCGCAGCTTCCTGGGCGTCTCAGGCGAGCCGATGAATTTCGAGATCACCGTGGTGCCACCGGCTTCGGGGCCGGCGCGCACCACGGAGCAATCTCAATAACGGTACTGATCGGTCTTGAAAGGACCGGCGACCGGGATACCGATATAGGTCGACTGCTTTTGCGACAGTTGCGTCAGCTTCACCCCGATCTTGTCGAGATGCAGCCGCGCGACTTTCTCGTCGAGCTGTTTCGGCAGCGTGTAGACCTTTTTCTGATATTTGCCGGGATTGGCCCACAATTCGATC
>JBAUGC010000563.1:0-4990 GCA_049679485.1 Xanthobacteraceae bacterium | reverse complement strand
TCTTCTCCCACAGATCGCGCGCCTTCACGGTCTTGGAAATCTTGCCCGGCTTGGTGCGCCAGAACAGATCCCAGTCGCGGTCGGCCTCGACGGCTTTGAGGAATTCGTCGGTCACCCGCACCGTATTATTGGAATTCTGGCCGGAGACGGTGAGATAGGCCTCCGAATCCCAATCGGTGTCGTAGATCGGAAATTCGATGTCCTTGTAGCCCTGCTTGGCGAATTGAATGACGCGGCGGATGTAGTTGTCCGGCACGTGATTTTTGCGCGCCGCCTTGATCTCGCGGCGGAGCACCGGGTTTTTTTCCGGCGTAAAGCAGTCGTCGCCCGAGCCCTCGCAATTCACGCACGCCTTCAGGATCGCGCGCAGGTGGCGCTGATTGATCTTGGAGCCGGTGACGAGGTTGGCGACTTTTTGCTCCTCGATCACCTTCCACTCGGTAAACTGCTCGATATCCGGATGGTCGGCGTCGAGGATCACCATTTTGGCGGCGCGGCGCGTGGTGCCGCCCGACTTGATCGCGCCCGCGGCGCGGTCGCCGATTTTGAGAAAGCTCATCAGGCCCGACGACTTGCCGCCGCCGGAGAGCTTCTCGCCGGCGCCGCGCAGCTTGGAGAAATTCGTGCCGGTACCAGAGCCATACTTGAACAGCCGCGCCTCGCGCACCCACAGATCCATAATGCCGCCCTCGTTGACGAGGTCGTCGGCGATCGACTGGATGAAGCAGGCGTGCGGCTGCGGATGCTCGTAAGCGGTGGCCGATTGCGTGAGTTCGCCGGTCTTGAAGTCGACGTAGAAATGCCCCTGGCTCGGGCCATCGATACCGTAGGCCCAGTGCAGGCCGGTGTTGAACCATTGCGGCGAATTCGGCGCCGCCATCTGCATCGCCAGCATGTAGCGGTGCTCGTCGAAGAAGGCTCGCGCGTCGGCTTCGGAGCTGAAGTAGCCGCCCTTCCAGCCCCAGTAGGTCCAGGTGCCGGCGAGCCGGTCGAACACCTGCCTGCATGAGGTCTCGCCGACGTAGCGTTCCTTCTCCGGCAGCTCCTTGAGCGCGTCCTCGTCGGCAACGCTCCGCCAAAGCCAGGAGGGAATCGTCTCCTCCTCGACCTTCTTCAGCCGTGCAGGAACGCCAGCCTTGCGGAAATACTTCTGCGCCAGCACGTCGGAGGCGACTTGCGACCACTGTTCCGGCACTTCCACGTCGTCAGCGTGAAAGACGATAGAGCCGTCCGGATTACGGATTTCGCTGACGGTCAGGCGAAACGCGATGTCCGCGTAAGGCGATTGTCCCTCTTTGGTGTAGCGCCGCTCGATCCGCATTCTCTGCCCCTTTGATTTCAAATCTGCTTTTTCACCGGCGTCATGCGGAAACACCCGCTTAATATATGCCGCCGACGGTTTCCCGGCACGCGGAGGAACACACTTTCCCCGCGTCCGGCTTGACCCCTGTTTTTGTCTGCCACCCCAACCTTGCCGGCTTGAGCCGGGACTCATTACGCAACTCCGGGCGCCCCATTCGCTAGAGGCAAAACCGCCCATGCCTCGCGCCCACGCGGCGCGGAGCATTCCCGCAAACCCTTTTTGGAGAGCCCGGCCGACTTCGTTACCCGCGCGCCGAACTTGGAAAAGCTAGGCCAAGGCGGTCACGCCCGTCAAGACTTAGTATGAAAATCTGAATCAACCACTAAATGTGGGGATAGCGGGGACGAATCGTGAGGGGGACGCGCAAGTATCGGATATCTGGGCAGGATTCGAAAGCGGCTCCGCTGAATAGCTCCGGCTTTTCCCGCCCGGAATGTCCGAAAGTCGACTTGGCGGCGACGGTCCGAAGCTCGTCGGGACCGGAAAGCGAGGCCGCCGAGAGTTCGGCGGAAGCATCGTATTCACGCATCTGTCACGCAACGACGCGCCTTTCCTCCCGATTCTGAGTGAAAGGATCCGTAAAATCGGGCTTTTTGCTCGTCGGCCACCGCCGGACTTGCTCTAGCATATTGAATTCGAAAGCAAATCCGCCGCGCCGAGTCGTCTTCGCGCCGCCGCACCTCGCGCCGAGCTTCGCAACGTGGAACGCGAGGCGGTAGCGGGGAGTGGCCGACTGACCCAGCAAAAATGTCCAAGTTGCGCCCCGCATTAACCTCAAAAGAATCCTGCTGTTTCATGATGCTGGCGTTTGCTTGACGCGACCGGAGCAGGACTCGATAACTTTGGTTAATGGTGAGGGGCGTGCTGTTGCAGCGTTTAGTTCGCGCAGGGCGTGTCGTTGCGTGTTCCGCCCTCATGGTGGCGTGCGCCCAAATTCACAACGACCCGATCAATCAGCCGCTGGTCGGCGGGCTTCAACAATCGACCGAACTCGGCGGCCAGGTTGAGACCTATTACGACGACACCGTCGTGGCACTGTCGTTCTCCGGCGGCGGTACCCGCGCCGCGGCGTTCTCTTACGGGGTGCTCACCGCGCTCGATGAGACCCCGCTTCCGGGCCACTCGACGTCGCTGCTCGACCGCGTCGATTTTGTCACCGGCGTGTCGGGCGGATCGATCCTCGCCGCCTATTATGGGCTGAAAAAGCGCAAGGCATTGACCGATTTCAAGCAGCGTTTCCTCCTGCGTAATGCGGAGGCGAACCTGAAAATGGATCTCAGCCTGCTGAATATCGCCAAAGGTTTGCAGGGCGGCATCAACGAACCAACTGTGTTTCCGCGCTGGCTTGACGACAATCTGTACGAGCACGCGACCTTTAAATCCTTGCTCACGCAGCGGCGGCCCTACGTCTGGATCAAAGCTTCCGATATCTATAACCGGACCCCGTTCGTATTTGGTCCGGTCCTGTTCAGGGCACTGTGCAGCGACATCACCACCTATCCGATTTCGATGGCGGTGGCCGCTTCGGCCGCCGTGCCCGTTGTCTTTGCCCCCGTGGTTATCGAAGGCTATGCGGGCCGTTGTCCGATTCCATTGCCGGCATGGGTGGAGCGTGTGCGCCGTAACCAGGACGCGCCGCCGCTACTGAAGTTTTTTGCCGATGCCATGTACCGCTATCACTCCGGCGAAGTTCGCTACGTCAAGCTGCTCGACGGCGGCATGGTCGACAATTACGGGCTGGCCGGCTTCACCATCGCACGCCTTGCCTCCGACACACCTTACGGGCCGCTTGAGCCGGAAGAGGCCGTCAAATTGCGGCGGTTGTTGTTTCTCGTCGCCGACGCCGGACGCGCGCCGGCGGGTGACTGGGTGAAGACCGTGGAGGGGCCCTCCGGGGCCAATCTGATTACCGCCTCATCCGATACCGCGACCGGATCCGGCGCCGTCGGCAGCTACTCGGCGTTCCAGGACACGATGGCGCAATGGCAGCAATCATTGATCAACTGGCGCTGCAAGCTTTCGGCAGCCGAGCGGCGCCGTTATGGTGCGCCGGCCGGATGGAATTGCCGCGACGTCAAAATCTTCGTGGGACGCGTCGCCTTCGACCAATTCGACGAGGCGCGCGCGGCAAAACTCAACGCCGTCGTGACGGCTTTCAAATTGCCGCCGGACCAGGTTGAAATGCTGATCGCGGCTGGCCACGACGCGGTCAAAGGCAGCAACGTTTTCAACGCGTTCTTGAACTCCATGGGCGCGCCGAGAGCGCGGGCGCGGGGCCGGCCGCTGGTGTCCTCGGCGCCGGGCCCGCAACAGGCGCTGGCTCAATAAGGCGGCCGGCAAGATCGCGGCGGTCTGTCAGCTCAGCAGGTGAGTTTCGATTTCCGCCACAGGATGCTTGGTCAGATCTTTGCCGACTTCTGCCACGATCAGCTTCTTCACGTCGGCGTGGAAGTCGCGGCGCAAATCGGCAAGCGTGCGTGGCGGCGCGACAATGACCAGCGCCGGTACGTGGCGGCGGCGCACCAGCGCCTCCAGAGCGGACGCGACCCGCTGGGTGAAGCGGTGCTCTTCCAGATGATGCCAGTCGGTCTGTTCCACGCTGCTGCGGCGATGCGTTCCCGAACTCTCGGCACCGCGCCCGGGCCGGTCGGTGCCTTGTTCATGAGTCGGCGGGTTCTCATCGGCGAAGACCTGTTCGGTCTTTAAGTTGGGAAACTTCTCGTCGCCTTCATTTCGCAGGAACAAGGCCTTGCGGCCATCGCCAACGAAAATAAAGGCGTCGTGCGGTATGGCGAGTTTTTTCACGTTGCACTCCTGGGTAACAGCGACACGCATGGCGGTCGCGTACACGCAGTACCAACACCCCAGAAGCGGATCGTGGCATTGACGCCGATCAAATCTAGGGTGCGGCCCGGGCGAAGCCGCTCAGCCAGTCTATTGTTCCGATTCGCGAATAACGCGCTCGACGAACGCTTTTAGCGGCGGCAGGTCACGCGATGCGATCTCGGACACCAACTTCGGATCGACCCGATGATAGGCGTGGCGGAGCAGGTTGCCGAAATCGACCATGCGTTTCCAGTCGATGCCTGTCTGCCGGGCCTTGATATTCTCCGGCAGGCGATAGGAGGCTTCGCAGATGATCTCCAGGGCGCGTTCGACTGCAAGGCGCAACGGCAAATCCACCGCAAAATCCTCGATTGTCTTACCGGCCAACATGGTCTCGATCGTCTCGATCGCGGTGAGAATGTGAGCCAACCGATCGGTGAGCGTCGGAGGCATTTTTTCAGAACACCTCGATAACGTCGTCCGCGATCCGTTCGGCAACGCGGGGTTCCAGCCAGGCGCGCATGGTCGCCTGGGTCGGGATGCCGGTCGCAGCAGCGACCATCCGCTCGGCGTCGGCAAGGACACCGACGAGGCGAAGCCCTTCGAATCCGGCTCCCGAGTCGACATCGATCAGGACGTCAAGGTCGCTGTCCTCGCGGGCATCGCCGCGGGCGCGCGAGCCGAAAATGGCAAGGCGCGCCACGCCCTCCGCGCGCAGCGCCGGCGCGGCCGCTTTGAGCTTGGCGATGATTTCGTCGCGGGTCATTGAAGAAACGACTCAGTTTGCGTTTAGTCCGAATT
>JBAUGC010000562.1:0-10945 GCA_049679485.1 Xanthobacteraceae bacterium | reverse complement strand
TTCTTTCCATCGTCGGCGTGGCGGGAAATATTACCCGCCCATCCCGAACGTCGGCGTTGCTGTCAGACCTCTTGGCGGAAGTCTGTGCGTTGCTGAATGCACAGAGCCGGCTCATCGAACTCGTTGACGTCGGTCCGCACCTTTTTCAACCATTCGTGCGGGAACGACTGCAATCGTTCTCTTTCGAGCGTCTTCCACATGAGGCGCGCTCGGCCATCCAGACGATTGAGACGGCCGATGCGCTCATCGTGGCCACCCCGGTGTACAAGGGCTCGTATACGGGCGCCCTCAAGCATCTATTCGATCTCGTCCGGCCAAATGCACTCACCGGCAAGCCCGTCCTGCTCGCTGCTACCGGCGGCAGCCCGCTCCATGGACTGGTCACCGAACACCAGCTTCGCCCGTTGTTTGGGTTCTTCAACGCCCTGACATTGCCGACGTCGATCTTCGCACTCGAGGGCGACTTTCAGGACTATCGGATCGACAAACCGGAGCTAACAGCGAGGATCAAGCGGGCCGCCGTCGAGTTTGCCGATTTGCTGGAAATGCGGTCGGCGCGCCGTAGCCCGCAAGTCGCATTCGCTACCGCCTGAAATTCAAACGCTGAGGGAAGATCATGACCGTCCGCGGCTCTGAACCCGTGAAGTTCGCGTACTGGGTGCCCAACGTTTCCGGTGGGCTGGTAATCAGCAACATTGAGCAGCGCACCAGCTGGGATATCGATTACAACATTAAGCTCGCGAGGATTGCCGAGCAGGCCGGTTTCGATTACGCACTGAGCCAAATCCGTTTCACCGCGGGCTATGGCGCGGAATATCAGCACGAATCAGTCTCCTTCAGTCATGCGCTGCTTGCCGCCACCGAAAAGCTGAAAGTCATCGCCGCGATTCTGCCGGGACCGTGGGCCCCGGCGTTGGCCGCCAAGCAGATCGCTACGATCAATCACCTCACCAACGGACGCGTCGCCGTCAATATTGTATCTGGTTGGTTTCGCGGGGAATTCGCCGCGATCGGCCAGCCCTGGCTCGACCATGATGAGCGCTATCGCCGCTCGGAGGAATTCATTCGCGCGCTGCGTGGCATCTGGACCGAAGACGCTTTCACCCACAAAGGCTTTTTTTATCACTTCGATAACTACTCGCTGAAGCCGAAGCCGATCGAGCCGCTGCCGGAAATCTTCCAGGGCGGCTCTTCGCGCGCGGCGCGCGACATGGCATCGCGCGTGTCCGACTGGTATTTCACCAACGGCAACACGCCCGACGAAATCGCCAAGCAGGTTGACGATATCCAGGCCAAGGCCAGGCTTAACAGCCATTCCGTCCGCGTCGGCGTCAACGCTTTCGCGATTGCCCGCGATACCGAAGCCGAAGCCAAGGCTGTGCTCGCCGAGATCATTCAGAAGGCGAACCCTGAGGCAGTCCACGCCTTCGCGCACGAGGTCAAGAATGCCGGGAAGGCGTCGCCGGAGGGCCAGGGGAACTGGGCGAAATCGACATTCGAAGATCTGGTTCAATACAACGACGGCTTCCGGTCGAATCTGATCGGTACGCCGCACCAGATTGCCGAGCGCATCCTCGCGCTCAAGGACGCCGGCGCGAGCCTCATCCTGCTCGGCTTCCTGCACTTCCAGGAAGAAGTCGAGCATTTCGGCAGGCACGTTATTCCGCTTGTCCGTGAACTTGAGGCGCGACGCGAGCAGGTCGTCATTGCCGCGGAATAGCGTGGGATTATGCCGCCGCACCGCTGCACTTCACAACGCTGACAACGGACACGGCAATGCTCCATGTGGCGCCCGACCAGAGACCGGCTGAAAGGCTCGCGCACCAGGTCGCGTCGGCGCCGGGCGGGGTCGCCGCGCCGATCCTGGTTCTTGACGGTGTCTCATTGTCATTCGGCGGGGTGAAGGCGCTTGCGAGCGTCGATCTGGCGGTCCAGTCCGGCGATATTCACGCCGTGATTGGCCCAAATGGTGCCGGCAAAAGCTCGCTTATCAATGTCATTAGCGGGCTCTATCGCCCCGATAGCGGCCGCGTGCGGATCCACGACAAAACCTTCACGCGCGTGCCGACGGCGCAGTTGTCCCGCCTGGGCGTGACGCGGACGTTCCAACATCTGGCGCTGTTCCCAAGCTTGAGCGTGGTCGACAACATCGCCATCGGCCTTGCCGGCGCCGCGCGTGCGACATTTGTCCAGCAGATCATCGGCCTTGGCCGCGCCGCCGCCGAGGAGGCCGAAGTGCGCCAACGCGCGCAGGAGATTATCGCCCTCCTCGATCTCGATGAGGTGAAGGACCGTCTCGTCGGCGTGCTGCCCTACGGCCTGCAGAAGCGGGTCGACCTCGCACGCGCGCTGGTCTCGCACCCCAAGATCATCCTGCTCGACGAGCCGATGGCAGGAATGACCGCGACCGAAAAGCGCCAGATGGCGCAGTTCGTGCGCGCCGCGCGCGACCGCTTTGGCAGCGCGGTCGTACTCGTCGAGCACGACATCGGCGTCGTCATGGACCTTTCCGACCGGATCGCGGTCCTCGACTACGGCCGCAAGATCGCCGATGGCGCTCCTGCCGACGTACGCGCCGACCCTGCGGTTATCGACGCCTATCTGGGCGTCGCGCATGAGGCCGATCTCATCGAGGAGGCCGCATGAGCGACTTCGACTATTCCTTCCTGTTGGAAGTGCTGATCGGCGGCCTCCTGTCCGGCGTCATGTACTCGCTTGTCGCCATCGGTTTCGTCCTCATCTACAAAACGTCGGGCGTCTTAAATTTCGCCCAAGGCTCCATGGTCTTGTTCGCCGCGCTGACGTTCGTCGGCATTCTCGAGCACGGCGTGCCATTCTTCGTCAGTCTTGCCGTCACCCTCGTCATCATGGCCGCTCTCGGCGTCGCGATCGAGCGCACCGTGCTGCGGCCTCTGGTCAACAAGTCGCCGATCATTCTGTTCGTGGCGACCTTGGGGATCGCCTACATCCTCGAAGGCGCAGCGCAGCTGATCTGGGGCACCCAAGTCCACGGTCTCAATCTCGGCTTCGACGATACGCCGCTGCAGGTCGGCGATGTGCTGATTAGCTCGTTCGATCTATTCGCGGCGGCGGTCGCGGCAACGATGGTTGTGCTACTCTCCGCGTTCTTCCGCTTCACGCACACCGGCCTCGCATTCCGCGCCGTCGCCGACGACCAGTTCGCGGCGCTCGCAGTCGGCCTTCGCCTTCCCGTGATCTGGGCAATCGTCTGGACCGCGGCGGGCTTCGTCGCCCTGGTCGCGGGCCTGCTGTGGGGCGCGCGGCTGGGCGTCCAGTTCTCGCTGTCCCTGATCGTTCTCAAGGCCCTGCCGGTTCTGGTGTTGGGCGGGTTCGACTCGATCCTGGGTGCGATCGTCGGTGGATTGCTGGTCGGCGCTACGGAGAAGTTGGCCGAAGTCTATATCGGCCCGTTCTTCGGCGGCGGCATCGAGATCTGGTTCGCCTACGTCGTCGCGCTCGGTTTTCTGCTCGTTCGTCCCACCGGGCTGTTCGGCCTGAAGCTCGTCGAAAGGGTCTAAAGCCGTGACCGCGATCACGTTCGATTCCGCCGCACTGCCGCGCCGCGTGCCGCAATGGCTCGCGATACCGGCAGTGCTGCTCGTCGCCTATGGAATCATCCCGGCCTTCGGTACGAGCTATCTGTTTGAAGCGATCCTGTTGCCGTTTCTTGCGCTCAGCCTCGCCGCGCTGGGCCTGAACATCCTGACCGGCTATGCCGGCCAATTATCACTCGGTTCGGCGGCGTTCATGGCCGTCGGCGCGTTCGCCGCCTACAATTTCAATCTGCGGGTCCCGGGATTGCCGCTGATCGTCAGCTTGATCCTGGCGGGCGCCACCGCGGCGGCGTTCGGCATCCTGTTCGGCCTGCCGAGTTTGCGCTTGCGCGGCTTTTATCTCGCTGTATCGACGCTAGCGGCGCAGTTTTTCGTCAAATGGGCGCTGACCCGTTTCAGCTGGCTGTCGAACTACAATTCCTCCGGCGTGATCGACGCGCCGCCGCTCACGCTGCTTGGGATCAAATTCGAGGGACCGCTCGGCCGTTATCTGTTCGCTTTGACCATCGTCGTCGTGGTGACGGCGTTCGCGGCCCGTCTCGTCTCGACCCGCTCCGGCCGCGATTTCATCGCGGTCAGGGACAACGAGATCGCCGCCAAGGTCTTCGGCATATCGATCTTCCGCACCAAGCTTCTCGCCTTCGGCGTGTCGTCCTTCACCATTGGCGTCGCCGGCTTCCTCTGGGCGTTCGCCTACCTGCGCACGGTCGAGCCAGATGGGTTCAATCTCGACCGCTCGTTTTCGATCCTGTTCATCATCATCATCGGCGGCCTGGCGTCGATCCGCGGCGCGTTCTTCGGCGCGGCGCTGATCGTCGTCTTTCCGCTCGTCCTCTCGCGCCTTGGCTCGCTCGTGTTCGGCGGCGTGTTCGATTCAGGCGTTCTCGACATGAGTCAGCGCATCGTCATCGGCGCGCTCATCATTGTCTTCCTCATCGCCGAGCCCAGCGGGCTTGTCGCCCTGTGGGATCGGCTGACGAAGAAGCTGCTCGCACAGCTTTAATGCCGACAACTTCATTTGGAACCAGAAAGGAACGATCATGACCATCGCCATACGAGCAAAAACGCTGGGCATGGCCGCCGCGCTGTCGCTGGCGGTGCTCGGCACCGTCACCACGCCTGATGCGGCGCGTGCGGACGAACAATACTTCCCGCTGCAAAGCTACCGCGTCGGACCCTACGCGGCCGGCGGCACCGGCTTCTTCGGCGGCTTCATCGACTATCTCAACCTCATCAACATCCGCGACGGCGGCGTCAACGGCGTCAAATTGACCTGGGACGAATGCGAGACCCAATACGAGGTCGAGCGCGGCGTCGAATGCTACGAGCGGCAGAAGAGCCGCGCCAATATCGCCGCCTGGAATCCGCTGTCGGTCGGCATTGCCTACGCGATGATCGATCGCATCACGGCCGACAAGACGCCGCTGATCACCGTCAATCACGGCCGCACCGATTCAACCGACGGCCGGGTCTTCCCCTACGTCTTTCCGCTGCTGCTCAATCCCTACAGCGAGACGTCCGGCATCATCAATTACCTTGCCAACCGCGAGGGCGGTCTCGACAAGCTGAAGGGTAAGAAGATTGTCGTGCTCTACCACGGCTCGCCCTATGGCCGCGAGACGATCCCGATCTACGAGCTGCTCGCTCAGAAATACGGCTTCACCGTCGACCAGCTCGAAGTGCCTCATCCCGGCAACGAGCAGCAGGCGCAATGGCTCACCATCAGGCGGGAGAAACCGAACTATGTGGTGCTGCGCGGCTGGGGCGTGATGAATCCGGTCGCGCTGAAGACCGCGCAGAAAGTCGCCTTCCCGGCCGATCATATCATCGGCAATGTCTGGTCGAATTCGGAAGAAGACGTGATCCCGGCCGGCGACGCCGCCAAAGGCTACATCGCCATCACGACGCAGGCGTCGGGTGCGCAATATCCGGTCCTGCAGGAAGTCGTGAAGACGGTTTATAGCGCAGGCAAGGGCAACCTCGAAGACAAGAAGCGCATCGGCAGCGTTTATCACAACCTCGGTATCGTCAACGGCATCCTCAACGTCGAGGCGATCCGCATCGCCCAGGAGAAGTTTGGAAAACGGACGCTGACGGGCGACGAAGTCCGCTGGGGCTTCGAACACCTCAAGCTCGATCCGGCGCGCGTCGAAGCGCTCGGCGCCAAGGACCTCTTTCACTCGATCAACGTGACCTGGGATAACCATGAAGGCGATGGCCGCGTGACGTTCCAGCAATGGACGGGCGAGAAGTGGAAGGTGATCTCCGACTGGATCGCTCCCGATTGGCAATTGCTGCGGCCGATCATCGAGAAGTCATCGGAGGCTTACGCCAAAGAGAAAGGCATCAAAATCCGGACCTCTGACAGCGCAGCTGCCGAGTAATCGCTCGAAAGCGCGGGACCGGCGCCGACGCCGGTCCCGCCGTACGTCTAAGCGCTTCCGCGAAGCGGCGGCGTATCAGGAGAGGTGCTATGCCGCAATCGCGTCCGCTACTTGAAATTACTGCTGTCGAAGCGGTCTACGATCATGCGATCGTCGCGCTGCATGAGGTCAGCCTGCAGGTCCGCGAAGGCGAGATTCTCGCACTCCTCGGCGCCAACGGCGCCGGCAAGACAACAACGCTGAAGGCACTCTCGAATTTGCGTCCGGCGGAGCGCGGCGCGATCACCAAAGGAGAAATTCGTTTCCTCGACCTCGATGTGAAGCAGACAAAGCCTTCGAACCTTGTTCGCCACGGGCTTGTTCAGGTGTTAGAGGGCCGCCACTGCTTCCGCTCCCTGACCGTCGAGGAAAACCTTATCACTGGCGCGCTGGGCCGAAGTTCGAGCCGCCGCGAGGCCGCGGCGGACCTTGAACGGGTCTACGCCTACTTTCCGCGCTTGAAGGAGAAACGAAAGGCAAAATCGGGCCTCACGTCCGGCGGCGAACAGCAGATGACGGCAATCGGGCGCGCCCTGATGTTGCGACCGCGGCTTCTCGTCCTCGACGAACCGTCGATGGGTCTCGCCCCGCTCATCGTTCAGAACATCTTCAAAATACTCAAGCGTCTCAATCGCGAAGAAGGGCTTTCGATCCTGCTCGCCGAACAGAACTCGGCCATCGCGCTGCAATACGCCGATCGCGCAACCGTTCTCGAGAATGGAATATCCGTCCTCGAAGGCGATGCCGGCGAGTTGCGGCAGCGGGAAGATATCCGCGCCTTCTATCTCGGCGCCGGTGAGCCGAAGGCGCGAGACGCGCTGTCTTCCGTGGCCGCCTAGAGCGGCAACCACCTTCAGCCAACGGAGAAATTGCCATGACGATTGCCGTGAATCCAAAGGACGCAAAGCCTGTCGGAGTCCCAGGCCTGCCGCGCCCGCAACGTCCCGCTCACGTCATCCGTTCCGAGCGCGAAGCGGTCGAAGTCGCCCAGACGCTCGCGAAAGGTTTCGCCGCCAGCGCCTCGGAACGCGACCGTACACGGGCCAAGCCGATCGCCGAGCTCGACGCCTTTTCGCAAAGCGGCCTTTGGTCGATCAACGTGCCGAAGGCGTTCGGCGGTCCCGAGGTCTCTTACGCCGTCCTTGCCAAGGTGATCGAGATCATATCCGCCGCCGATCCGAGCCTCGGCCAGATTCCGCAGAACCATCTCGGCGTCGTCGCCGCCATTCGTACCGTGTCCGAGCCGCAGCAGCAGCGCGAACTCTTCGCCGACGTGATCACGGGCGTGCGCTTCGGCAACGCGTTCTCAGAATTCCGGTCGAAGCGCGCCGCCGATTTCGAGACCACCTTTGTCGACAAGGGTGACCATGTGATCGTGACCGGCGAAAAATTCTATTCGACCGGCGCGCTGTTCGCTCATCTCGTCCCCATCGTTGCCTTGGATGATCAAGGCCGGGCCTGGTATGCGATCGCCGACCGCAATGCGCCCGGCCTCACCGTGATCGACGATTGGTCGAGCTTCGGCCAGCGGGCAACGTTCAGCGGCACCACGCTGATCGATAATGTACGGGTGGCGAAGAGCCATCTGGTCCCTGGGTACAAAGGCTACGACCACCCGACCGCTGACGGCGCGATCTTTCAGATCATCCAAGCGGCCGTCGACACCGGTATCGCCAGGAATGCGATCGAGGACACCATCGCTCTGGTGCGCGGGAAGGCGCGCGCCTGGATCGACAGCACGGCCGACCGAGCGTCGGACGACCCCTACACGATTCAGGCCGTCGGCGATCTTGTTCTGCGTCTCCACGCCGCGCAGGCGTTACTCGACATCGCCGGACGCGCGGTCGACCGCGCCGTCGACAATCCCACAGCGGGGTCGGTCGCTGAAGCGCAAGTTGCAGTCGCCGAGGCCAAAGTGCTGAGCACCGAGATGGCGATCGCGGCGACCAACAAGCTGTTCGAGCTGGTCGGCACGCGCGCGACGCTCAGCGAGCTCAACCTCGATCGGCATTGGCGCAACGCGCGCACGCACACGCTGCACGATCCAGTTCGGTGGAAATATGCCATCTTGGGAAATTATCATCTGAACGGCGTCAACCCGCCGCTTCACGCTTGGAGTTAATCGAGACCGCGGAGTGAGTGAGAGCAGTGGAGCAGGACGCAATGGCTTCCTTTCGGCGACGTCGATCGCCTGTGTCGTCGCAGCCGGCTCGAGCATCTAGGTAGGCGAGCGCCCTAATGTATCGCTGTTATTGCTAGCGAAAAAGCGAAATGAAATCGGTCCGCACCATCATCGGCGTTGCGGCGATTCTTGCATTCGTCGGCACGTTCCTGCCGGCTGCAAGCTCGGCGCCGGACAAAGTCGTCACAATCGGCTTCCAGAAATACGGCAATTTGATTTTGCTTAAGGGTCATGGCGGACTTGACGGCAAGCTTGCCCCGCTCGGCTTCAGAGTTGAGTGGCGAGAATTTGCTTCGGGTCCACCGCTCCTTGAGGCGCTCAACGCTGGCGCTATCGATTTCGGGCACGCCGGTGAAACCCCGCCGATTTTCGCTCAGGCTGCAGGCGTGCCTTTTGTCTATGTGGCAGAAGAGCCGCCGGCTCCCAAGGGCGAAGCGATCCTGGTGCCGCGGAATTCTCCCATCAAGGCGCTTGCCGATCTGAAAAGTAAGAAGATCGCCCTCAATAAGGGTTCCAATGTTCATTTTCTTCTGGTGCGCGCGCTTGAGAAGGCCGGCGTGAAGTATTCGGAAATCGAGCCGATTTATCTGGCTCCGGCGGATGCGCGTGCGGCGTTCGAGCGCGGCGCTGTCGATGCCTGGGTCATCTGGGATCCATTCCTGGCGGCTGCTGAAGCCGCAACCGGCGCCAGAACGCTAACGGATGCAACCGGATTGGCGCCGAACCGTCAGTTTTATTTGGCCAGCCGAAAGTTCACCGACGCCAACCCTTCGGTCGCCGACGCAATCATCGGGCAAATCGCCGACATCGACAGGTGGGCGGATGGCAAGGAAAAGGCCGTAGCGGAAGAGCTCAGCGCCGGGATTGGCATTCCGGCCCCGGTACTGCAAGTCGCGCTCAAGCGCCAGACCTACGGAGTGCAGCCGCTCGATGACGGCGCCATCGCCGATCAACAGCGCATCGCCGACACGTTTTCTGCGCTTGGGCTGGTCCCGAAGCACGTCGTCGTCTCCGGCGTGGTCAGAAAGCCGCCTTCATGAACATCGTCGCGTCTTCGCACGCCAGCGTCCTTTGGTTTTTGCCGACCCACGGTGACGGCCACCATCTCGGCACCACCATTGGCGCCCGCGCGGTCAGCCTTCAATACCTGCGCCAGATTGCGCAGGCGGCCGACGATCTCGGCTATTTCGGCGTGCTGTTGCCGACCGGACGCAGCTGCGAAGATTCCTGGGTCATCGCGTCCGCGCTCGCGCCTTTCACGGAGCGGTTGAGATACCTCGTCGCGGTGCGGCCGGGATTGCAGTCGCCGACAGTTGCGGCCCGCATGACGGCCACGCTCGATCGCGTGTCGCAAGGCCGGCTGTTGATCAACGTCGTCACCGGTGGCGACCCTACGGAAAACAAGGGCGACGGCATTTTTCTCGACCATGACGAACGCTACGAAGTTACGCGCGAATTTCTCGCCGTTTACACCGCACTCCTCGCTGGCGAGAAGGTGAATGTCCACGGCAAGCACATCCGCATCGAAGACGGCCGGCTGCTGTTCCCGCCGGTGCAGAAGCCGCGGCCCGCGCTTTATTTCGGCGGCTCGTCCGAAGCTGCGGTCGACGTCGCCGCCGACACCATCGACAAATATTTGACCTGGGGAGAGCCCCCGGCGCAAGTCGCAGAGAAGATCGCGCCGGTCGCGACGCTTGCCGCGAAACGAGGACGGCAGGTGAGCTTCGGCATCCGCCTGCACGTCATCGTGCGCGAAACCAACGCGGAAGCGTGGAAGGCCGCCGAGGACCTTATTGCTTACGTCAGCGACGAAACCATCGCCAGCGCCCAATCGATCTTTGCGCGCATGGATTCGATCGGTCAAAAACGCATGATGCAATTGCACGGCGGACGCCGCGACAAGCTCGAGATCAGCGCCAATCTTTGGGCCGGCGTCGGCCTGGTGCGCGGCGGCGCCGGAACCGCGCTGGTCGGCGATCCGCCGACCGTGGCCGCGCGCATGAAGGAATATATCGCGCTCGGCATCGATACTTTCATCATGTCCGGCTACCCCCATCTCGAAGAAGCGTATCGGTTTGCCGAGTTGGTGTTTCCACTGCTGCCCTTGCAGCATGCCCGCGCCGCCGACCCGGCGTGCGTCAATACCGGGCCGTTCGGCGAGACCATCGCCAACGAGCAACTTCCGATCCGCCGTCAAGCCGCCCAGTCATGGCCGTAAGCGTGCCATGAGGTTCGTCTCGGCCAGAACCACGCAATCGGAAAAATTGACGCAGTGGGCGCTACCCATCCGCATCATCGCCGTGTGGGAAGTGCTGTCGCTTGCCGGCGTGATCCCGTTGCGCGTCCTGCCGGCGCCGACCGCCGTGATTGCCGCCGGATGGCATGCGACCATCAGCGGCGAACTGCCGCGCAATATTTGGGTGAGCTTCTGGCGGGCGATCATCGGCCTTTTGGTCGGCGGCGGGTTTGGCTTCGCTCTTGGCCTGGCCAACGGGCTATCGAAACGTTCCGAGCGGATCTTCGACAGTACGCTGCAGATGATTCGCAATATTCCTCATCTTGCGCTGATCCCGCTGGTGATCCTCTGGTTCGGCATCGACGAGGAAGCAAAGATCTTCCTGGTCGCGCTCGGCGTGTTTTTCCCGATCTATATCAATACCCAGCACGGCATCCGCACCGTCGATCCGCAATTGGTCGAAATGGGCCGGGCTTATGGCATGTCGGCATCGACGCTGTTCTGGCGTGTGATCCTGCCGGGCGCGCTG
>JBAUGC010000561.1:0-4455 GCA_049679485.1 Xanthobacteraceae bacterium | reverse complement strand
TCCCGCGCGTTGGCGAGCGCGTGCTCGATCAAATCTTTTCGCTCGCCGCGGCGCGGCACTATAACTTCGATCTTGTGGCCGCTCTTGGTGCTAAGCGCTTCCGCCAACAGTTCGTGGTCGTCAATGTCGTGTGAGATCAGGATCAGCCGCGGACACGGCTTGTCATCATAGAACTGAGCGAGGAATGCGCCGAGGATTTCGCCTGGCGAGATCGAGCGGTCCGCTTTGGGGAAGTAGGCGCGGTTGCCCCAGTTCTGTCCGGTGCGGAAGAAAAACACCTCGACGCAGGCAAAGCCGCCCTGCTGGTGGAGGGCAAAAACGTCGGCTTCCTCGACCCCGCGCGGGTTCACGCCCTGGTGCGCCTGGATGGCTGAAAGCGCCGCCAGCCGGTCGCGGTAAATCGCGGCGCGTTCGAAATCGAGCGCTGTCGAGGCCTTTTCCATTTCCCCGGCAAGCTCGTCTTTCACGGCCTTGCTGCGGCCAGACAGGAATGCATTGGCTTCACGCACCAGCACCGCATACTCGTTGAAGTCGATTTCGTTGGTGCATGGCCCTGAGCATCGCTTGATCTGATGCAGCAGGCATGGCCGGCTGCGGCTCTCGAAAAATGGATCCGTGCATGAGCGCAGCAGAAATGCGCGCTGCAGCGCGTTGATGGTGCGGTTGACGGCCCAAACCGACGCGAATGGACCGTAATAATGGCCCGGCCGCGTGCGCGCTCCGCGATGTTTGATGATTTGCGGCGCCCAGTGATCGGACGTGATCAGGATATAGGGGAAGGACTTATCGTCGCGCAGCAGCACATTGAAGCGCGGCCGCAGCCGCTTGATCAGGTTGGCTTCAAGCAGCAACGCCTCGGTCTCGGTGCGGGTAACGACGAATTCGAGCGCGCGGGTCGCCCCGATCATGCGCTCGATACGGGTGTCGAGCCCGGCCGGACGCGCATAGGCACGAACGCGGTTGCGGACGTTTTTCGCCTTGCCGACATAAAGCACGTCGCCACGCGCATCGATCATGCGGTACACGCCCGGCCGGGGCGGAGCGAGCTTGGCGTAGCGGAGGATGGCGGCGCGGCCGGCGGCCGGCGAGTTATCGACCCCCCCAGCACTATCGTTGGCCAGATCGATTTCGTTCAATTGAGGAAGCGACGCCTCGTCGTCCTCCTCGGTGCTCTCGATTTCCGGATCGAGGTCTTTTTTAGGAACGCTCATCCGTTGGGTCGCTCGAACATCATCCGGTTGCGGTTTGCGCTTTCGGTGCGTGGCCGCGTTTTGGTTGATCTAGGAAATTTGCTTGGCGCGTGCCGCAACGGGCCATCCCATTCGCAATCCGCCTTTCCGGGACAGGTAAGGTTTGCAGCGGTCTAGAACCAGCGACGAAGCCAGGCAACGCCTCGATTTGCTGGCGCCTGGAAAACCGCGCGCCCTGAGGCGAACGAAGTTCCCTTATATTGTTTCTTCTTCAGAAATTAGAAGTAATTTAACCATGATGAGGATGATGTTAAAACATAATTACCTATAATGATGACAATGTTCAGTTTAATTTTGACATAATATTGTCCATATGAAGAAATGCTGTGTGTCTTTTCTACACTAGACGTAATACTCGCCGGTAATACTATTCGTGGACCTACGCGCGATGGAGATCCACAGATGAAGCGTTTGTTTGTTGCGGGAGTAGCCTTGGTGGCGCTGGCGGGTGCGGCGGCCGCGGCCGATCTGCCCCCTGGCGGCGCGCCGTATTACTACAAGGCGCCGTATGCACTCCCGGCATTCAATTGGAGCGGATTCTACGTCGGCGTGAACGGTGGCGGCGGGTTCGGAAACTCGGCGTGGGACACGACCAGCTCGTTCAGCGCGACCGGCGGCGTGGTTGGCGGCACGATCGGCTACAACTATCAGATCGGCCCGGCTGTGCTCGGCGCCGAAGGCGATATCGACTGGAGCGGCATTAAAGGCACCACCACCACCGGCGCCTGCCCGGCCGGCTGCACGACCAGCGATTCATGGCTTTCCACCCTGCGGGCGCGCGTCGGTTATGCGGCCAACCGCTTCATGCCCTATGTCACCGGCGGCGGTGCGTTCGGGAACATAAATGCCGCCACCCCCGGCCTGGCCGGCGGCACCGCCACGAACGTCGGCTGGACAGTCGGCGCGGGCCTCGAATTCGCAATTGCCGGCCACTGGTCGGCTAAGGCGGAATATCTTTACGTCGACCTCGGGAAATTCAATTGCGGCGCCGGCTGCGGCGCCCCGGTCGACAACGTATCGTTCACGACCAGCCTCGTTCGGGCCGGCATCAACTACCGGTTCTGATCGCCCTTCGTCGCGATCACTAGCGATCGCTGCCAAGCCTCGGGACCAAAATCCCGCGGCTTTTTGTTACTTCCCGTCTAAGCCTTCACCACAGTCGCGCCGAAGGCCGGAACGCGGGCGGCGAAGCTATCGAGCCAGGTGACGAGCCGCGGATGATCGGCGCGCCAATCTCCGGCAAAGCGAAAATCGCGGTAACCGAGCGCACAGGCGAGCGCAATCTGGCCGACATTGGGAAGAGCGGGGGCCAGATCGAGCGCCGGCGGCGCGGCTTCGAGTGCGGCGAGCGCGCGTCTCACTTTGCCGGCCTGGTGATCAAGCCATTTTGGTTCGTGGCGCTCGGGCGGGCGCCAGCGGCCTTCGTAAACCGTCAGGATCGAAGCATCGATCAAGCCGTCGCACAGCGCCTGCAATCTCAGCGCGGCGAACCGCTCTTTGGGTTGGCGCGGAATGATCTTGCCGCCACCGCTCTTGTCGTCGAGGTACTCGAGGATCACGCGCGAGTCGTAATAGCAGGTGCCGTCGTCGGCGATGAGTACTGGAATCTTGCCAAGCGGATTTTGCTCACGGACGGCGTCGCGTGGATCCATGGTGTCGGTTGGCTCGACTTTAACGTCATCGAAGCCGAGCACAGACAGCGCGATCTGCACCTTGCGGCCAAATGGAGAGGGCGCGGCGGAACGCAAGATCATCATGACGGCATCGCTCGGTTGGTGGTGCGAGCCGCAGCGTAGAAAAACGATGTTGAAAGGACAATAGCTTGTTGCGGCGGCCGCAAGCCGCGCTCAACCGGCGCCGCATTCGCGCGGCACAGACTGCCTCGTCGCTATTAGTGAAGCATGATCCTTGGGGAAAACCGGGTTTCCACCTTTCCGGATCGTGCGATTAGCCGGTCACCACCAGATTGACCGCTTTGGGGCCTTTGCCCTTCTTGTCCGGTTCGACATCGAAGCTGATGCGCTGCCCCTCGATCAGCGACTTCAGCCCCGCGCGTTCCACCGCGGTGATGTGAACAAATACGTCGCGTCCGCCGTCATCAGGCTTGATGAAGCCGTAGCCACGCTCGCCATTGAAAAATTTGACCGTACCGGCCATTGCCATCGAGCAACTCCTTCCCCGTGGTTGCTTCGCCGCCGGCCCCCACGGCGCGACGGCTTGGCTGGACATCCACACGGGCAAGGCCTCGGCCACATAATGGCCTCAGTTTCTCCGCCGGCCCCCACCGGAGGCGGAACGTCTAAGCCAGCAACGCTTCAATTAGCCACATTTTTAACGTGTGGAAAAGTGGGCGCCGACCGTTGACTGACATCACCCGGCGGCCGGGTTAGCGGCTTGGCACGGTTTCTTCGGCCAACCAATCGATCCTGCTGGCCGCTGTCGGCGACAACCTGCGGGCGATCACAGGCATAAGGCGCTGCAAATCCGGCTGCAACGTGTGCGGCGGATTGACGACGATCAACCCCGAGCCGACCAGACCGGCGTCGCTCCGCGGCGCGCCGAGCATCATCTCGCAACGCAAAATATCGGGCACCCCAAGCCGCTGCAGCCGACGTGCCAGCGCATCCGGCCCGCTACGCTCCTTGATCGGATACCACATCAGGTAGATGCCCGTCGGCCATTTGCGGTAAGCGTCTGAAAACGCACTCGACAGGCGCTCGAACTCTCCCGTTTCCTCAAAGGGTGGATCGATAACGACAAGGCCGCGGCGCTCCTTTGGCGGCACATATGCGCCGAGCGCGGTCCAGCCGTCGATTGTCACCGCTTTGGCGCGGCGATTGCCACGCAACGCCGCAGCGAGCAACGCAGCTGCGTCCGGCTCGAGTTCACAGGCGATGAGGCGGTCCTGCGGCCGCAACAAACTCGCCGCGATAAGCGGAGAGCCAGGATAGAACCGTAACTTGCCGTCGGGATTGAGCGCTTCGACGGCCTTAAGATAGGGCGCGAGCAGACTGGCCGGTGCTCCCCCCTGCCCGCGCATATTCCACAGCCGCTCGATCCCATTATGCCATTCAGCGCCGCGGCTCGGCTCCGGACCCAAAAGATCATAGCGGCCGGCGCCGGTATGGGTGTCGATCACACGAAAAGCAGCGGGCTTGCGCTGCAAATAGGCGAGGATCCGCGCCAAGACGGCGTGCTTCTGCAC
>JBAUGC010000560.1:0-4710 GCA_049679485.1 Xanthobacteraceae bacterium | reverse complement strand
TGCCGCGACAGCGCCGAAGGGCTTTTTCCCGTTCTCGTTCTCGCCCGGCAAAGGCGCTGGGCCGAGTCAGGCCACCGCGTTCGACGCCAATCAGCGCGCGCTCCTCGACAAGGTCAGTAGCTACCTGTCCGGTGTGCAGACGTTGGTTGGAAATTTCGTCCAGATCGGTCCGGACGGCGGGCGCGTCGAAGGTACCTTCTCCATTCAAAAGCCGGGAAAGGTTCGCTTCCAATATAAGCCGCCGAGCCCGATCGACATTATCGCTGACGGCTCCTCGGTCGTCGTGCGCGATCGTTCGCTCGAGACGTCGGACTTTTATCCGCTGTCGCAAACGCCGCTGCGCTACTTGCTGGCCGATCGCATTGATCTCCTCCGCGACACCGATGTCGTGAGCGTCTCGGCTGACGACACGTTTGTCTCCGTAGTTATCGAGGAAACCCAGGTCATGGTCGGCACCAGCCGGCTGATGATGATGTTTGATGCCAAAACGATGGCGCTCAAGCAGTGGACCGTCACCGATCCGCAGGGTCTCGATACGACAGTTGCCGTCTACAATCTCGACCTGGCCAAGAAGCCCGATCCGAACCTGTTTGTGATCAATTATCAGAACAATTTGAAGTAGCGGCGCTGCGGCGCGTCTTCCCAGGTTTTCAAAAAGCTCATGGCGCCTTCGCGCCGATGCCGTAACGCCCGGGCGCGATCACTCCATTCGGATCGAGTGCCGCTTTGATGCCCACACAGGCATCGCGGAATGCCGGCATGGTCTGGCGCATGTGAAAGTCGTGATAGTCGACCGGCGCACGGCCGACGAACACGCCGCGCGCGCCGACCTCTTTCGACATCTTCCGATAGCAGGCGTCGGCACGGGCTCTCTCGTCAGCGCCCTCGCGGTTAAAGGTGATCACGTGCAGGCCACGGGCAAAGCGCGCGCTACACACGTTCATCGCGGTGTAGTCGAGGCCGAATTCCTCGTAGATCTTCCGGCAGAGGCGCTGAAACTCGTTGGCGACCCGGCCTTCCATAGGCGTTCCCGGAGCGAACCAGATGTTGCCGCCGCCCGGCCGCCATTTGAGCAGGCCAAGTTCGCCCATGCTGGGAATGCCGGAAAACGCGTTGATGGCGGTCTGCAGCGGTGGAATGGCGGTCGCATCATCGTGCGGGATGTAGCGTGCCTTGCCGCCTTGGGCGAATAAATCGCGCACCCGCTGAATCTGCGGTTCGATCGCCGCGGCGTTCGGGCCATAGAACGCGCCGGAGACATTCCAGGCGCCGACGCCGTGATGTTCACGGAGCTTTCGCCGCCCCTCTTCCGAGATTGAGCGTTTGCCGCCGCTCGTCTTGTATTCCGGATTCTCGCCCTCCGACCCGCACAGATAAAGATCGTTGGCGACGCGAAACAGGGTCGGCACAAAATTCGACAGCTTCAACGGACGGCAAAGCTCGATGATCGCTTCCAGATCGTCGTCGTCGGGAAACGCAAAGTGAAACGAGCGCACCGCCGGCGGCCGCGGCATCAGCCACATACCCATGCGGGTGACGATGCCGTAGTTCGATTGGGTGAACAGACCGTCGAGGATCGGTCCGAAGCTGTACTTCGACGTGTGCCAGTTAACGAGATCCTTGGAATCGAGCGAGCCGTCGCCGGTGCGCAAGACCTCGCCGGTGCCGAGAACGATCTCGAGCCCGCACGAAAAACCGAAGTGATCGAAATAGGGCGAGTAGCCCGCGCCCTTGTCGAGCGCATTGCCGATCATGCCGCCCTGCGGCGGGCCTGAAGTGACGTCGAGCATCAGCCGGTTGCCGCGCCGGACGAGTTCGTCATACAGCGTCTGGTAACTCACGCCGGGCTCGACGACGGCGAAGGCAAGCCTTTCGTCGATATCCAGGATGCGGTTCATGCGCCGGCCAAGATCGACGACGACCTGGCCCGGCGCTGCCGCCGATCGCGTACCCAGACCGATGTTGTTGCCGGTACTGATCGGATAAAGCGGCACCCGGTGTTTATTGGCAGCGCGGACAATCGCCTGCACGTCCGCGGTGGACCCCGGATAGATCACGCCGGAAGGCGGGCGATCGCCGCCGGGCATCGTGTTCTCGCCGTAGCGGCGGATGGTTTCTTCGGAACGATTGATGCCTTCAGTTCCTAGCAGTCCGCCGACTGTGGAGAAGAATGCTTCGAGATTTGCAGTACTCATTGAAGACCTCGTTTCAGTCGTATTCGCGCGATGCGCGTTTCACCAGATGGCTGCGGGGTTTGGATCGGTAGCGGACGGTAAGCCGCCCGGCTCGTCTTTTACAGAAGGCGCCGGCGGCCACGCCGGCCTTCGCAACGGCCTGTCGCGCAACGCCGGGGGCATCGGACCGCCGGTCGCCCAATCGAGCAATTCCGCGGTGTGGACCACGGGAAGGCGCGTGAAGCGCCCGATCTGCACCATGCAGCCGAGATTGCCGGCGGCAACAATATCCGGGTCGACGCTGTCGACGTGAGCAGCTTTGCGTTGGCCGAGCGCCGACGCGATGTTGGGCTGGAGGAGATTGTACGTTCCGGCTGACCCGCAGCAGAAATGCCGTTCCGGCACGTCCACGACCTCGAAGCCCGCGCGCGCGAGCAATTGCCGCGGCTGGCGTTCAACACGCTGGCCGTGCTGCAACGAACAGGCGTCGTGATAGGCGACCCGATATCGCCCGGCGTCGCATGCCGGCAGACCAAGTTCGGCAACGATTTCGGTTACGTCGCGCGCCAGAGCGCCCATTCGCTCCGCCAACGGGCCGCCGGCCAAGTGCGCGTAATCTTTCACGGTGGTGCCGCAGCCCGACGCGTTGATGACAATCGCATCGAGTCCGCTCGGCAATTGCTCGCTCCACGCAGCGACATTCGCCCGGGCCATGGCCTTGGCTTGCGCCTCGCGGCCCATGTGAAGCGGCAACGCCCCGCAACAGCCGACACCATGCGCGACCACGACCTCGCACCCGCAACGCTGCAACAAGCGAATGGTCGCTGCGTTGATGTTGCGATCGAGCGCCTGCTGCGCGCAGCTCGGCAGCAACGCGACCCGCATTTTTCGCTCGCCTTCTGCAGGATAAATTGCGGGGAGAAGAATTTCTCCAGCCGGAGGCCGGTTGGCGGCAAGCTCGACAAGGTTGCGCAGGCGCCGCGGCAGCACTGCCGCAAGCGGCCGTGCGAGCCGCGCAAGCTGTAGCGCAAGGCCAAAGCGCTTAGGATATGGCAGCAGTTCGGCGATCACGCGCCGAAGCAACCGGTCGCCGAGTGGACGCCGATAATTGTCTTCGATGTAGACGCGCGCGATGTCGATCAGATGGACGTAGTCGACCTTCACTGCGCATGTGGTCATGCATGACAGGCACGACAGACAACGGTCGAGATGGTGCACTGTCTTGCTGTCGGGAGCGCCGCCTTTTTCCAGCATCGCGCGAATGAGATCGATGCGGCCGCGGGGAGAATCGTTCTCGTCTCGGAACAACACATAGGTCGGGCAGGTCGCCGTGCAAAAACCGTAGTGGACGCAGGTTTTCAGAATGCTGTCCGCTTCGGCGACCTCGGGTTTCGCGAGCTGTTCAGGCGTGAAAGATGTTTGCACGTCGGTCGAATTGTCTGCCGAGAAATCAAGCGGCGGCTTTAGCGCCTACCCCGATTGCGTGTCGGGTTCGGCGAGTTGCTAGGGCCTAGATCTGCCAAGTAAGCTCCCGCCATTCGCGGCGCAGCGCCTGCGCGATGGCGCGCCGGTCGCGCTCCGGCCGCCCGGCCTCGAAACTGACGGCCAGCGCCAGCTTCTCCTCGTGTTCGCCGTGCTGCAGCGGCGCCGCGCAACAGTTGAGAAACGGATCGATTTCGCCTTCTTCGGCGTACATTCCGTTGCGGCGCCCTTCCGCAATCGCCGTGCTCACATCCGCCCAGGTTGTTTTGGTGCGCGGCGTGAAAGCGGGGAAGGGCTCGGGCGGCAGCAACGTGGGCGCCTGCGTCCGCGGCAGGCTGCCCAGCAATGCGCGCCCTGCCGCCGTCGCCCAGAGCGGATAGCTCGGACCGACCTCGCCGGCGATCATCGCGCGCCGGTTGCCCGCAAGCCGGGCCACCGTCACGGCTTCCGTTCCAACAAGCTGGAGAAGGTAAACGGTTTCGCCGCAGCTGTTGGCGATCCGCGCCATCGGCGTCGCCGCCAGCAGCATCAAGCGATCCACCCAACCGGTCGCCAGCCGCAATGATCGCGCGCCAAGCGTATAGCGCCGGTTCGGTGTCCGGCTGGCGTAGCCGCGCGATATCAGGGTCGCCAGCATTCGTGATGCGGTTGCCGGATCGACTCCCAGCTGCGCCGCCGCATCGGCGACGCGGATGCCGGCCGGCGCGGCGCGCTGCATGATTTCCAAGAGATCGAGTGCGCGGCCGACGCAGCGGATTTCCCCGTGGTCCCCCGTCCCTCGATCGTCCGTCATGGAAACTCACCCGCTCGCCGGCGCTGCGTCCGCGAATTTAGGTATGACCTTCTCGCCAAACAGACGAATGCTCTCCAGCATGCGCTTATGCTCGGTCATGCCAGCATACATAATGAAGATCATGTAGTCGACGTCGAGCGTATCTTTCAGGCGCTGGATTTCCTCGCCGACTTCGTCGGGAGTGCCGACGATCTGCATGCCGCTCTTGAGCATCTGCTCGAAAGTTTTCGGCACCGGCCCTTCCTGGCCTTTCATCCGCAG
>JBAUGC010000559.1:0-2252 GCA_049679485.1 Xanthobacteraceae bacterium | reverse complement strand
CTCTAGAGAGGAAGGCCTCGCTTCGTCTCGGACCAGCGCCATCTTGAGACCCATCGATTTGACGCCACGCTTCGCGCCAACGCGAAGGCGAATATGAGCAACGCTGCGCGGCAAAATTCCGCGGCACCGACGTGGACGCAGTTTGAATTGGTCTTGGAACGTCGTAATATTAGAAACGCGTGGTTGTTAGAATCCTTCGTCTTGTCTAGTCCCCAATTGGGAGAGCCTAATGCAACAGAGGCAGGTCGTGGTGCGAAAAGCCGCGCGCGCTCTGGCGCGGCATGGGTTAGTGAATGCGTATGGTCACTGTAGCGCCCGCATTGATGATCGAAGCTTCTTGGTATGCGCACCAAAGCCAATGGGGCTTATACAGCCTAATGAGGAGGGTACAGTCGTCCAAATCGAGGGGCCGCTGCCGCAAGATGTTTTAGGAGAGGTCCGTGTTCATCAACAGATCTACAAACGACGTCAAGATGTGAGTGGCATATGCCGATTTCTTAGTCCGAAACTGTTATCATTATCGGCGCTGCTGCGTTCGCCGCAAGTTCGGCACGGCTTTGGGACTTATTTTGCTCCGGAGCCGAAATTCTGGCGGGGTGTGGCGTTGTTACGGTCAGACGAGGCCGCTGCCTCCGTCGCTGAAACACTTGGGCCTTCACGCGGAATAGTTTTACGTGGCAATGGAGCAATCGTCGTTGGCGACACGTTGGAGCAAGCCGTAACGCTTGCGTGGTATCTTGAAGATATGGCCCGGGTGGAACTCGATGTCCTCAGTTCGGACGACGGTACCGCGGGATTCTATTCCGATCTAGAAGCTAGACAGCGCGCAACTTTCGAGGGTCGCGTGGTCGAACGTATGTGGGACTATCTCACAGCGGGAGATCCGGAATAGGTCGCGTCATTTCCGATTTGTTGGTAAATGAAATATCAATTCCAATTGTTTCCGAGGCTTGCGCATCGCGACCACAGGTCGACTTGCTGGAGGTGTTTCACGATAGGACAGGCGTTGCTTTTGTTGCGTGCATCGCAAGCCCCGGTCAAAACACGGGCTTGATTTGAGGTTGTCTATTGGGGAATTTTAATGCTGCCGCATCGGGTCACAGCGATTATTCGCTATTGCGACTCCGAAAACCAGCGCGCCGACCCTCTATCCGTAATTCGCCGCTGCGCAGCGTGCGGTAAATTTATTTAATGCGCAGATGTTCGACAAACAAATCTGCGATGTAATCGCCGAAAGCCTCTAAAGACCGCTCGAAAGGAACATGATAGTCATACGCGGCCGCTGTATGCGGCTGCGAGGCGAGAAACATGAAGCAAGCACCGCCGATCGCGGCGTGGAGAAACATATATTCGACCCGACGAAACTTGCCCTCGGCGACCCCTTGGTCGATAACGGGGCGAATTATGTTCACCATTGGTCGAACGTAGTCTTCGACAAACCTCTCAGTCGCCTTGTCGCTTGGATACAAAACATGGGTAAAAATAATTTGGAGCAGTCCGTCGAGTTCCTGGAGACCTTTAAGCCAACCTTTAATGAGACGATGCAGGCGCTCTTCGACTGGTCCTTCCGTTGAAGTCAGCGCCTTGAGGGTCGGGAGCCGCACGGCGATCATATGATCTAGGAGGGCTCGTTGGAGCCCATCCCGGTTTCCGAAATAGTAGCGTACCAGTGGTGGAGCGACCCCGCTCGCTTTAGCCACCGCGCGGAGGGTAATGCTATTAACGGATCTCAAGGTAGCGAGACGACGAGCGGCTTCTAATAGTTCTAGTCTCCGCTCAGCACTGTTTCCGCCGCCTACCGGTCGGCCCGGTTTGCGTTTTAACAAGCGCTTCCTCTTTGCCCGAGGCCCATACAACGATGGGGCCTTCCTCGCAGGCGTATTCTTTGTAGGCAAACGATTAAACTCCTTTGTCGACTTAGGGGACGATATCCAATACTGAAAATGACGTAGTCAATACTGCGACTCCCGAAGAGGGGATACCGTGCATACTGACCAATGCGGCGTTGCGGACGTGTTGCGGGGGCCGCGAATTACCACGCGTTCGGCTCATCGAGAGCCAAGCGGGCACGCGGTAGTGGAGACGAGTACGCGTTCATCTGGTTTTCTCCCTTAAACTAGGGGCTTTAGCAACTCTATGCCCCGAACCTCATAATTTGCACGATCAAGAGGTCCGTTTATTGTCCAGCGGGCATCGGACAAATCTGCCGGTGTCGCTGAAGACTTCGCCCTTATGCACTCAGAGATCAAGAA
>JBAUGC010000558.1:0-2545 GCA_049679485.1 Xanthobacteraceae bacterium | reverse complement strand
GTCCGAGATGCCTTGATAGCTCAGCGCCGCTGCCAGCCAATCGAACAGAGGCGCTATCTCGTGCTCCCGAATGGCGCGGGGAATTCCTTCGGCCCTCAGCTCCGCCCTAATCTCATCCAGCAAGTTGGCGGCACCGGCTAAACAGCAGACGCGATGGATGATGCTGACGGCATGGTCGAGCGCAGCGGCATCTGCGAGGGGCGATGACACGTTGCTCGCCGCACGAACAACCCGTTTGCTCGCGGGCGCAGCCATCAGATCATCGCCACCAGCTTGCGCTGGGCATCAGTGTCACCGTCGATATATCGCTGAGTTGTTTGGATCGAACGGTGGCCAGCCAAAAGCTGCACGTCGCGCAAAGAGCCACCAGCTTTTTGAACGAGGCGGGCAGCGCGGGTGACGAACGTTCTTCGCCCGGAGTGTGAGGAGCAACCGTTACGACCGATCTTCTTGAAGGCACGGTTGAACCAGACGACGATGCTGAGCGGTGTCATTGGGCCGCCCCGTTGGGAACGAATTACATGGCCGGAGCCAGTCGAAGTTTTTCGCCACGCTGAAAGCGCATCCGCAAGTTCGGGATGCATCGGGATCAACCGGCCACTGCCCTTTTTTGCAGCGTCATCACGAAGCTCGATGACATGGCTGATCTGGCCGCCGCCATCAACAACCATGTTCCACGTCAAGTTTGCGATCTCGCCCGCGCGCAGCCCGGCCTTCGCTGACAGCAAGACAATCACTCGGTTGCGAATCGGATGTCGGGTGCAGTCGGCGAAGGTCAGGAGATCTGCGACGTCGAATTGCGAAAGTATCTTGGCTTGTTTGCCGAGCATGCGAGGCATCTGAAGTGTAATAGCAAAGTGTAAGTCATGTAATTTTGCGCAGCAATCTGAATTAAATACGGATCAGATGAGCCATTGACTGATAAGGAAATGGCATTTTCCTTATCAGTTCGACGTAGCGGTCGGTTAGAATTCACGATCGTAGTGAGATCCAAAAACCAACCTAGCCCGACACGACTAATAATAACCATCGGCCAGGCGGCCCTTTCGGTACTAAATACCGCGCTGTTTTTCAAAGGTCATGACGCGGCTTACGTCTCGCAACGCCCAGCCGTCTTCACTCAGGAGGGCAACCACGGCTGCGCGAAATCGCTTTCGTCGCCCGGCAACGGTCTGGGGATAACCGCGATTTGGGATCAAAATACCGTGCTTGATTTTGCTTGTTTTTGTCGGTCAACGGCTGGTCGCAGCACGTCGTCCCGCTCGTCAAGCAAAATCCCGACAAGAGCATCCTTCTAATGGAGGGGTTCGATCTTCGGACCGTGCTGGCGCATCCCTTCAGCCTCCGCCAACTCCTGCGGGCCAAGTCGCGGGCCTTAAATCTGGAAGCTGAACCCTATCTTTCGATTGCGAATCTTCTCACGTAGGGCCAATGAGCGGTCCCTCCCGTCCTTACTGCCTCGACGCGGGTTGCGCTCCCCAACCAAACCAGAAGCGACTATGGTCGCGACCCTCGAACGGGAGCATGGGAGTCGACTGCCATTCAGGAAGTCACGATCAAGATCGACGATAGGTTTACCGGTCCGGTATGCGACCACGGGGTCGGCTTCCTTAAGTTCAGCCGGGCCGGCAAGCAAGAAGTCGCCGAGCCGATGGGGACCGGGACCCTCGTCAAGCACGGCCGGCTTTACGGAATTCTGACGGGCGGGCACGTGCTGGCGAAGTTCGGAGAGAATGAGACGGTCGGGCTTGTTCGGTTTCCGAGCATACAGCCTACCCTGCAAAACCGCCGTCTGAACCTCGGACTCACCAAGCGGGTGAGCGATTGGAACGGCAACGAATGCGACGCACCCGACATCGCTTTTGTTTCTATCCCTGAGACTGAGGCGCGCGATCTCGAAGCGGTAGGAGCCGTTTTCTACAACCTCGGTATCGCGCGCGATTTCAAGCCAAGTTCAGCTGAGAACCGCACGGTAACGTGCTACGCCCTCGTCGGCGTGGTCGGCGAGTGGACGGAAGAAGGCTCGGCCGCTTACACCAAGGGAAAGAAAATCGAGGTGGGCGGGCTTTTTGGCGCGGCCAAGACGGTGCGACCCTTCAAGGAAGACGGAAACGACCTCGTCGAGGTTGAGATCAGTTACGAGACCGGCCCTCGGATACCGAAATCTTACGGCGGGGTGAGCGGTGGCGCGCTCTGGGAGCTGCATGTCGAGGTGACACCGTCACTCGCCATCGTCAAAGTGAACAAAAAACTTCATGGCGTCGCGTTCCGGCAGTCCGGCGACAGGTTGCGCGTGACGGCGAACGCGACGCCCCTCATTGGCGCACTCCTCAAAAACAAAATCCTCACGACATGGCCGGAAGCAACTGTTTAGTTTTCCTGGCTGGGGTCTTGAGCTCATACTGACGCGCATGACCGGCCCCTCCCCTGAAACTCTCGCGCAGATGCAAATGGCGCTCGCCCGCCAAGAAGCGCGCGAGCACCAGCGCCGCCTGATGCAGGGCTTGGGTCGGCCCATCGTCTCATTCGAAGACCACGGCTATCG
>JBAUGC010000557.1:0-10902 GCA_049679485.1 Xanthobacteraceae bacterium | reverse complement strand
GTCCTGCCGCGACGACATACGCTTGAACTCATCACGGATCGGCCAATTAGCTTTTTCCGCGACCACCTGCGCGCATTCGATCAGCGCGCAGTTCTTCGCCTCGCGCCGGTGCGCTTTCATGTCGCCGTCGCGGTAGGCGTTGAGGATACGGAATTCCAGCGGGTCCATTCCGACCGCGACTGCGAGTTTGTCCATTTGGCACTCGATCGCGAAGTCGAGTGCGGTGACGCCAAAGCCGCGCATCGCGGTCGCCGGCGTACGGTTGGTGAACACGCAGTAGATGTCGGCGTGGACGTTGGGGATCGTGTAAGGCCCGGGAATATGAGCCGCGCATTTGACCACCGCGTAGCTCGATAATCGGGTGTAGGCGCCGGAGTCGAAATAGGCGCGCGCCTGGCGGGCGACAATGCGCCCGTCCTTCATGACGCCATCCTTCATGTAGATGCGCTCGGCGCCTCGTGGCGAGCCGAACTGCATCTCTTCGTGGCGGCCGAACCGGTAGCGGACCGGCGCGCCGGTCAAGCGGGCGGCCAGGATGGAAAGCGGCTCGGTCAAGGTGTCGACCTTGCCGCCAAAGCCGCCGCCGACGGTGCCGCCGATGAAATGCAATTGGTTTGACTGCATCGCGTTGATTTTGGCGGAAGTGTCGAGCGAGAAGAACAGCGCCTGCGTCGAGGTGTAAACGATGAAACGGCCGTTGGTGTCCGGCACCGCGATCGAGCCGTTGGTCTCGGTCGGCGCGTGCTCGATCGGCGACATCTGGTAGCGGTCTTCGATGATGACGTCGGCTTGCTTGAATGCCGCTTCGACGTCGCCGAACCGTACTTTCTGGTGATCGTATTTGCCGTAATATTCGAACGTATTCTTCGGATAGGTCGCGTTGACCGACGGTGCGCCCGGTTTCAACGCTTCTTCGACGTCAAACACCGCCGGCAACTGATCGTAGGAGATGCGCACCAGAGCCATCGCCTCCAATGCTGCGCGCTCGCTGGTTGCCACAATGCCGAGGATCGGTTCGCCCTTGTAACGCACCACATCGGAGGCTAGCGAAGGTTCATCGTCCTTGCCGAACTGGATAAGGCTGAGAAGCGTGTTGAGGTTCACCGGTACGTCGGCGGCGCGAATGATCCGTTTGACGCCAGGCGCGCGCGCCGCCGCGGAATCGTCGATCGAGCGGATACGGGCGTGAGCGTGCGGGCTGCGCAGGATTTTCAGATGCAGCAGATTGGCGAAGCGGTGATCGTCATAGTATGGCGACGTGCCGGTGACGTGACCGAGGATGTCCTGGCGCGCCGTCGGCTGGCCGATCTCGATGAGATTATCGTCGCGTTCGTCGGCGAAAATATCCTTACGGAATTCAAGCATATTCGTTTCCTCAGGCGCGCTGGCGCGCGTCGCTGCGGGCGGCGTCTAGCACCGCCTCGATAATTGGCTCGTAGCCGGTACAGCGGCAGATGTTGCCGCACAGAGCGTCGACCACCTCCGCCCGCGTTGGGTTGGAGTTGCGGTTAAGCAGCGCCTTGGCCGCCATCAGCATGCCCGGCGTGCAATAGCCGCACTGCGCCGCGAAATGTTCCATGAATGCGTTTTGCAACGGATGCAGATCGGCGCCGCGGCGAAGGCCGGCCACTGTCTCGATCGAGCGGCCGGCGCAGGTTTCCGCGAGCGTAACACAGGAAACTCGCGGCACGCCGTCGATCAGCACTGTGCAGGTGCCGCAGGTACCCTGCCAGCAGCCGCCCTTAACCGTCAAATCGCCAACCGACTCGCGCAGCGTGTCGAGGAGGTTAGCGCCACTCTCGACGAAGGCGGCGACTTCCTCGCCGTTGAGATGGAACTGTATCGGGGTCTTCATCGACGCCTCATGCTTGGGCCGTGCCGAGCAGCAGCCGGCGTAGATATACGGGCAGGATTTCGCGCCGCCACCAGGCACTGGAGATAGCGTCGTCGGTGGGAGACGTGCCGTCGGCGGCCACGGCGAGCGCCGGCGCGATGCCGGCGACATCCAGCGTCCGGCCTTCGAGCGCGCGTTCCGCCGCTTTCGCACGAACCGGCGTCTGGCCCATCGCCCCATAGGCGATGTGTGCGCCGGTGACGCGGCCGCTGGTGAAAGGCAATTGCGCCGCGATCGAGAGCACCGAAATTCCCTTGGGATGGACGCGGGTGACTTTGGTGAAGCGGAACGAGTCCGCCGGTGGCCGTTTGAACGCGACACCGGAAACGAGCATGGTGGCTCGATCGCGCCGGCTGAGAAGCTCCTCAAGCGGCAGTTCGCGCTGGCCGAAGCCGCCGGCGAGCATCACGGTCGCGTCGAGCGCGAGCAGCGCGGCCGCGAAGTCGCCGTAAGGGGAAGGCGCAAACAGATTGCCGCCGACGGTCGCCGCCTCGCGCACCGCCGGTCCGCCGACCGCGCGCGCGACCAGATGAAGAAAGGCCAGCTCGCGTTCGCCGAGAATGGCGGCCATGGTGACGCCGGCGCCGAGCTCAACGCGGCCCGACGAAACCGCGATATGCAGCAAACTCGGATCGGTCGAGCGGACGATCGTCTCGATCGTCGGGTCGGCCTCGTTGACCGCGCGCATGACCAGCGTTCCGCCGCCGAGGAAGCGGGCATTGTGTTCGCTTGACAGCGCGCCGGCGGCGTCGGCCAGACGGGCGAAGGTCTTGACGTTGACGCTCATGCGCGGCCTTCCGATGCCGATGACACGGCGAGTTCGGCACGAATCGCAGCGAATCCTGCGTCGTAGATATCCTCGCCCACCATACGCGTCATCTCCGCTTCCTGGCCCTTGCGGGTCGTGAACGAGCAGCGCCAGTCCCAGAATGTCCGATCGCCGTCGGTAACCGGCGCGAGCCGCACGTGGGCTACGTAGTTGAACAAAGGCACCGGCGTGTCGAGCAGACAATAGCTGAAAGTTTGTTCTAAATCGGAAAGCGTGAGCAGCCGCTCGCGCAGCTCGGAGCCGTCGCGCAAAAAGAAATGCCGCACGCAGCCGATCTTGTCGGAACTCTGGCCACGCTCGATTTCACTCCTGCCGACAGCAGGATGCCAGCGGTCATGGCCGTTGAAGTCGCGGAGCATCGCCCAGACGCGATCGCAGGGTGCGTCGATAACGGTAGAACGGACGATGCGGATCACCGGCCTAACCTCCGAACTGCCGCTTCAGGGCATCGAATCCGCCCTGAAAGACGCCGCCGCCGATGTTGGAGACCAGTTCGGTCTCGCGCTCGGGCGCGCAATCGAATTCCGCGGTCCATTCCGCAAACGTTCGGTCGCCGTCGGTGACCGGGGTAAGACGGAGTGTCGCTACGTAGTTCTCGACGCCCATCGGCGATTCCAGGATCGAATAGGTGCAGAACAGATCGAAGTCCGAAAGGCCGAGAAGCTTCTCGCGAATCCGGTCGCCGTTCCGCAATCGAAAATCTCGTACGCAGCCGATTTTGTCGGACGGTTCGCCGTTCTCGATGCGGCTTTCGGCGATCCCCGGGTGCCAGGCGGGCAGACCGTTGAAATCGCGCACGCGCGCCCAGACGCGGTCGGAGCGGCCGTTAATGACGCTCGATATGTAGACGCGAGCCATGGAGCTGTTTCCTCCTTCCTTCTGTTCTCTATTTCTTGCCGGCCGCTCTATCCGGACGATCCGCTGCCACCTTCAGGGGGCTTCTTGGGCGCGGTCTCCTTGCGAATGCCTTGCATGTCGCGCGCCTCGCGGATGAGGCCCGGCATGCGCGAGAGGCTGCCGCCCTCGATGCCAATCTCGGCGAGGATTTGGTCAATCATCGGCGCCTGCACGCGATAGCGCAACGCCGAATCGATCACCTCGTCGGTAGCGCTGCGTCCGCCGTTGCCGCCATTGCCGCCGCCGCCGTTGAGGCCGTCGACATGGAGGATGCGGATACCCTCGATCTTCTCCATCGGCTTGACGCTTTCGCGCACGATGCCCTCGATGCGCTCGAGCAGCCGGCGGCGGAAGAGCGACGCGCGGGCCGCGTCGGTGAGGACGTTCTCTGCTTCGTTGAGGAGCTTCTGCGCTTCGGCTTCGACCGCCGCCCGCACTTGCTGGGCGGCCGCGGCGATCCGCACTTCCTCGGCCTCCTTTTCGGCGATCAACACCTCGACCGCGCGCCGACGGCGAGCTGCCTCGCTCTCGCGCACGGTCTTGACGCGTTCCTCGGCCTCTACCGCCTGCGCGCGGGCCACTTCGGCCTCTGCCTGCGCCGCCGATTGCTCGAGCGATTTCCGCTGAATTTCGATGTCGCTCTCCATGCGCGCAGTCTCGACCGCGGTTTCGCGGCCGATTTCAAGCTGACGCAATTCGCGCTCGCGAATGATGCGTGCCTCGTCGAGACCTCGTTCCGAGGCGATCCGCGCGCGCTCGACCTCTTCGCGGGCGGCAATCTCGGCCTCCTGCAGTGCCTGCACGCGGGAGACTTCGAACTGCTCGACGGCCCGGCGGCGTTCGAGCCGGGCGATCTCGATCGCCTGTTCGCGCACCACGTCGGTGCGCTCCACATGCTGTGTCGCGACGATATTGGCTTCCTTGACACGACGATCGGCGTCGGCGCGCTCTGCCAGCTTGGCGGCGACTTCTATCGAGCGGTCTTGATCGGCAATCTCCACCACCTTGCGGCGTTCGGCGTCGAGTACATCACGCGTCTGCGACGAGGCAATGCGCTCTCGCTCCAGCGCCAGCTCGGTCGCGATACGCGCGGTCTCGATCGCTTCGCGGCGTTTGATCTCGGCGTCCTCGATCGCCTCCTCGCGGGCGATGTCGCGCGACTTGGTCTCCTGGTCGGCGGCGATGCGCTCGGCGGCGATGCGCATTTCCTGCGCGATGCGGGCGGCTTCGACCGCTTCCCGTGCCGTGATCTCGGCGGTGTCGATCGCGCGATTGCGGGCGATCTCCAGCGACCTCACCTCCTCATCGCGGGATATTCGCTCCCCGGCGAGCTTGCGGTCCTGCAGAATGCGAACCGACTCAACAAGCTGACGCGAGGCGATCTCGGCGGACTCGACCGCTTCGTTGCGGGCGATCTCTCGGCCGCGAGTGTCCTTCTCGGCCTCGATGCGGTCCGCGGCGATCTTCATATCGAGCGCGATGCGTGCAGTTTCGGTCGATTCCCGGGCGGCGATTTCGGCCGCCTCGATGGTCTTGATGCGCTCGATCTCGCGGCTGCGTGTCTCTTCTTCCGACTCGATCCGCTCGACGGCAATCTTCTTTTCCTGGGAGATGCGTGCGCCTTCGACGGCCTCGCGCGCCGCGATTTCCGCTTCGTCGATCTTGCGGGTCCTGGCGATGTCGAGCGCGCGGACGCGCTCCTCCTGCTGGATGCGGGCGGCGGCGGTGACTTCCCGCGCCTCGATGTCGGTCCGCTCCAGGTTACGCGTGCGCTCGATCTCCAGTGTCCTGGTCGCGAGCTCGGCGGCGATCCGGTCGGCGGCAAGCGCCTGTTCGCGAGCGATGCGCGCCTCCTCGGTCGCCTTCGCGGCGGCGATCTCTTCTTCTTCGACAGCGCGGTTACGCGCAATCTCGCGGCGGCGGATTTCCTCCTCAAGCGCAATGCGCTCGTCCGTGACAATCCGTTCTTGAGCGATGCGTGCTCGCTCAGTAATTTCGCGCGCGGCGATCTCGGCCTGTTCCAGGTTGCGCGTGCGCTCGATCTCGAGCCGCCGGTTTTCCTCGTCCATGGCAATGCGCGCCGTGGCGACCGAAAGTTCCTGCGCGATACGCGCCTTCTCGGTTTCCTCACGCGCCGCGATCTCGGCCTGCTCGACGTTGCGTGTACGTTCGATCTCGCGCCGCTGATCGTCTTCCTCGCGGGCAATCCGCGCCTCGGTGACGACGCGCTCCTGGGCTATGCGCGCGCGCTCGACGCGCTCGCGCGCAGCAATCTCGGCCTCGTCCACCTGCCGGCCGCGCTCGATTTCGCGTTCGCGGATGTCGCGTTCGGAAGTGATGCGGGCCTCAGCCAGCGCGCGCTCATGGGCGATGCGTGTCTTCTCGACTTCTTCGCGAGCCGAAATCTGCGCCTGCTCCGCCTCGGTATCCCGCAGCGAGCGTTCGCGCACGAGTTCGGCGCGCTGGACCGCGCGTCTGACCTCGATATCCCGCTCCTGATTAAGCCGCGCGGTTTCGCTCTCGCGATCGATTTCCAACGCCTGCTTCTCGGCTTCGAGATTGCGGGAGCGGATGAGGATCATCGAGTCCTGTTCGATGTCGTTGCGCAATTTACGCCGGGCCTCGATGTCCTCTATCAGCTTGGTCAAGCCTTCGGCATCGAAGCGGTTCGACGGATTGAAGAACTCGAGATCGGTCTGGTCGAGGTCGGTAATCGCCACCGATTCCAGTTCGAGGCCATTTCGCTTCAGGCTCTCCAGCGCCGCTTCGGTAACGCGTGTGACATACTCGCCGCGCCGCTCGTGCATCTCGATCATGGTCATTTCGGAGGCGACCGAGCGGAGCGCGGAAACGAATTTGCCGGCAAGCAGCGTATCGAGCTCGGCGACGTTCATCGTGCGGCGGCCGAGCGTGGCGGCGGCGATGGTCACCGCTTCGCGCGTCGGCGGCACGCGGACGTAAAACTCGGACTCGATGTCGACCCGCATCCGATCCTTGGTGATGAGCGCATCGTCACGGTTGCGCACGACCTGCATGCGCAGGACGTTCATGTTGACCGGCGTGATCTCGTGAATAAACGGCAGCACGAATGCGCCGCTGTTAATGACCACTTTTTCGCCAAACAGGCCGGTGCGCACGAAGGAAACTTCCTTCGACGAACGGTGATACAGCCAGTTCACGAAGTAGACGACGATCGCGATAACAATGACGGCGACGATCAGCCAGATGATCAGGCTGCCGAGAATGGCGGCGGACATCTTACTTTCCTCCCTCCCGCCCGACACTTGGCCGGTGCGGGTTCATCTTCACTCTGCGACTAAGCTCTCTTGATCATTTTGAACTTTGCCACCTGCTCGCGGAGCGCGCGCTCGACCGGCAGCCGCTCCATCGATGAAGCGCCGTAGAAACCATGACAATGACGGGCGCGCGCCAGCACATACTCGGCGTCGGCCGGCTCGGCGATCGGTCCGCCATGAACGAGGATGAGCGCATCGCGATTTATCGCGAGGGCTGCTTCCGCCATCGCGTCGGTCAGCGCCGGACAATCCTCAAGTTTGATCGACGTTGCAGCACCGATTGTGCCGCCGACAGTCAGGCCAAAATGACAGACCAGGACGTCGGCGCCGGCACGCGCCATCGCCGCGGCCTCCGACGGTTCGAATACATAAGGCGTGGTCAGGAGGTCGCGCGCATGGGCCTTGGCAATCATCTCGACTTCACGACCATAGCCCATGCCGGTCTCTTCGAGCCCAGCGCGGAAACGGCCGTCGATCAGACCGACAGTTGGAAAATTTTGCACGCCGCTGAAGCCAAGTCGCGCAACCTCGTCGAGAAACACATCCATCTGGCGGAACGGATCGGTGCCGCACACCCCAGCCAGCACCGGCGTGTCGCCGACGACCGGCAGGACCTCGCGGGCCATGTCAACGACGATGCCGTTGGCATCGCCGAACGGCATCATGCCGGCAAGGGAACCCCTGCCGGCCATGCGGTAACGGCCAGAGTTGTAGATCACGATGAGGTCGGCGCCACCCTTCTCCTCGCCCTTAGCCGACAGCCCGGTTCCAGCACCGGCGCCGATGATAGGTTCGCCGCGCTTCTTCATGGCTTGGAAGCGCGCCAGGATGTCGGAACGCGGGATGCGGGCCATGTCTATCCCTTCGCGCGCCGACGGGTCAGACGGCCACCAAACAGGCGGCGGAATTCAGCGACGATCTCCGCGGCAAAGTGCGGATCGTTGATGTGCGCGGGCATGCGGATGAGGCGGCGTGTCGCAGTTTGTCGAACGGTCGCTTCCAGTGCACGAAACAGTTCCTCGTCGGCGTTCGGATCTGAAAATGGCCGACCGGGCGCATCAAGAGCAGACACGCCGCCTTCGGGAAGGAAGAAGCGCACTGGGCCGTCCATGCGATTAAGCCGCTCGCCGATCCAGCGGCCGATGCGCGCGTTTTCTTCCGGCGTCGTCCGCATCAGCGTCACGGTGGGATTGTGAACATTGCGCGTGCGGCCGCGGAATCGTTCGGGCACGCTCGCCATCGGTCCAAAGTTCACCATGTCGAGCGCCCCGCACGAGCCGACGTACGGCACGCGGGTGCGGATGATCGCGCCGAACCGGTCTTCGGTCGCCGGCAACACGCCGCCGCACAACAAGTCGCAGACCTCGGTGGTCGTGATGTCGATCACGCCCGCAAGATCACCGGAATCGACGAGCTTCTCCATCGATTGGCCCCCGACGCCGGTCGCGTGGAAGACCAGGCACTCAAAATCTTCGTCAAGCGCATCGGCGACCGCGTCAACGCAAGGCGTGGTCACGCCGAACATTGTCAATCCGATCGCCGGCTTGACTTCGGGGCGGCGAGCCGCTGCCCGATCGGGCTCGGCGTTTGCGCTGCGCGCCTTCACCATCCCGACCATTGCCGCGGCCCCGTTGCCAAGGACCTGGCGCGAGATTGTGTTGAGACCGGCGACGTCGGTCACGGAGTACAGCATCATGATGTCCGACGGTCCCACATACGGCGCAACGTTGCCGGACGCGACGGATGAAATAAGAACTTTCGGCACCCCGATCGGCAGCGCCCGCATCGCCGGAGCGACCAGCGAGCTGCCGCCCGACCCGCCCGCCGAAATCAGGCCGCCGACGCGATCCTGGCGCTTGATCCAGGCCTCGAAAGCTTCGGCCATCGCGGTAATTGCAGCGCCGCGTTCGCCGGTGAAGACCGCGTTGGGCCCACCGCGGTAATACGCCGCGATGTGGTGTGGCGGGACATCAGCCGGAGACGGGCCACCGGATGTGGAAAGATCGACCAGAACGACGCGAACGCCGGCAGCTGCGATCTGGTCGCGAATGAAGCGCAGTTCGGCGCCTTTGGTGTCGAGCGTTCCCGCGACAATCACCGGCGCGGCGCCGCCGCGATGGAGTGGCCGCAGCTCGACGGCCGGAGCGGCGGCGGATGTCGTCGGCTCGGGCACGGTTGTGCGCGTGCGCGCGGCGGTTTCGATCTGCGCAACCGGCACCGGCTGTGACCAGCGGGTCGGCGGGTTCGGATTCGACATAAAGACCCGGACCGGGCCGCGAGCCCTCGGCTGAGGCGTGGCTCCGGCTGCGGCAGCCGCCTCGATACTTTCTTCGGGCGCTTCCGCTTCGCCGTGCTGACCGACACCTAACAGCCGCTGTTGCAATTCGCGGTCCGCCTCGAGCCGCGACGCCTCCATGATCCGGTTGACTCGACCGTTGATCATGATCGCGACCTTTTCGGCTACCGCAGTCGCGACGCCGATATTCTGCTCGACGACGAAGACACCGATGTCGCCCTGTTCGCCGAGGTTGACCAAAATTTCCTCGACTTGCTCCACAATCACCGGCGCGAGTCCCTCGGTGGGCTCGTCCATAACGAGGAGCCGCGGGTTGAGAAGCAGCGCGCGCGATATGGCGAGCATCTGCTGCTCACCGCCGGAGAGCTGATTGCCACGATTGGTGCGCCGTTCCGCAAGGCGCGGGAATGTCTCGTAGATCCGTGAAATCGACCATGGCCCGCGATTACCGCTCGCAAGCCGCAGGTGCTCGTCGACCGTGACCGAGGGCCACAACCGCCTGCCTTGCGGCACGTAGCCCAATCCCATCCGCGCGATTTCGGCGGGGGTGCGGCCGATGAGCTCCTCGCCCATGAACCGAATAGAGCCGCTAGCTGCCGGAGTAAGTCCCACGATCGTTTTGCACAGTGTGGTCTTGCCCATGCCATTGCGGCCGACCAGAGAAAGCACGCCGTGCTCGAGGCGCAGATCGACCCCTTGCAGCGCGTGGCTGCGGCCATAAAAGACGTTGAGGCCTCTGATTTCCAGAAGATCGGCCGGGCGACGCTCAGGCATGGCCGCCACCCAGATATAACTGCTGCACTTCGGGATCGGCCTCGATCTCGTGCGGCGCACCTTCCTTAAAGATGCGGCCGTTGTGCATCATGGTTACGCTCTCGACGACGCGCAAAGCCACGTCCATGTCATGCTCGATGATGATGTAGCCGATATGGGCGGGAAGCGCTGCGAGGATAGCGACCAGATCGCCGCGTTCGTTCGGCGAAAGACCCGCTGCCGGTTCATCGAAGAGAATGAATCGAGGCGCTCCGGCGAGCGCGAGCGCGATTTCGAGTTGCCTCTGCTGGCCGTGGGCTAATTCGCCGACCAGGCGGTCAGCGACGTTTTCAAGATGCACAAGCGAGGTGAGATCCGCGACGGATAGCATGATGCCGTCGTTGGCGCGCGTGCGAATAAAGGAGAAGCGCCCGCGCGAAACGCCGCGGCAAGCGAGATAGACGTTCTCGCGCACCGTAAGATGTGAAAACAGCAATGAGATTTGATAAGTGCGTCGAAGCCCGCGGCGGATGCGTTCGTGTGGCGGCAGCGTCGTTACGTCCTCGCCGAAGAAGCGCACCGTTCCCGAAGTCGGCGGAAAATCACCGGTCACGCAATTGAGCAGCGTCGTCTTGCCGGCGCCGTTCGACCCGAGCACGGCGCGTCGTTCGCCCGGCCGTACGCTGAGCGTGATGTCGGTCAGGGCGGCTAGCGCGCCAAACATCCGGCTCACGCCGCGCAATTCGATCGCGTTGCCGGTGCCGGCTGCGGCCATCCGTTCGGCAATCGAGCTCACCGGCCATTCCTCCCGCCGGACGATGGAGCACGCGCCGCCAGCCGCCGCCATAGCCCAATCACGCCGTCCGGCGAAAACAGGACAATGACGAGGAAAGTCAGGCCGATCAGGGTCTGGAAGCGGCGGCCATCGAGTCCGACA
>JBAUGC010000556.1:0-5293 GCA_049679485.1 Xanthobacteraceae bacterium | reverse complement strand
GGCTCGTCGAGCACCATGCCGCAGAAGCGCAATCCGATCTCGTCGGTCTATATCACCGCGCTCAATGCCGTGGTGCGCCAGCAGGTCGCCGCGCTGCTTGACGCCATGGTCGAGGACCATGAACGCGCGACCGGCCCCTGGGAAATCGACTGGATCGTGCTGCCGGAAATCTTCTGTCTTACGGCCGGCGTTCTTGCGCACACGCTGTTCGTGGTCACCGGCTTGCAGGTCGACGAGAAGAAGATGCGCGCTAATCTCGAGTTGACAAAAGGCCTGATCGTTTCCGAGGCGGTGATGATGGGGCTCGGGCCCTATCTCGGCCGCCAATATGCTCACGATCTGGTCTACGACATCTGCCGCAACGTCATCGCCACTGGCCGTCCGCTGGTCGATCTGCTTGCCGAGAACGAGGAAATATCGAAATACCTCGACCGCGCCGCGCTGGCTAAACTCTGCGATCCGGCGAATTACCTCGGCGAAGCCGGCGCCATGGTGGATCGGGTGCTCGGCACGCGTAAGGGCTAAGCAGACCAGCCCCGACGCCACGGCGCGATAATACAGCGCAGAAAACCGCTTCGAAGGGCGATTGTCGTTCGGCGCTTCGGTTCATAGGATGGGGCCACACACGTCTGAACCACTCGACAAACGACCGGACGAGCCGGCGACAACAGCCGGCCAGAGGGAGGAAAATGATGCGAACACTAACGGTCCTGAACTTCGCTGCGGCGCTAGCCGCCGCGAGCCTGCTGCCGTTCACTGGCGCCAAAGCGCAAGATGCCTACGTGATTGGCGTGACTGCCGCGATGACTGGCCCCGCCGCAGCGACACAGGCGCCGGTGATCGAAATGCTTCGCCTCTATGTCGATCGCCTCAACGCCAAAGGCGGCATCAACGCCCATCGCATCAATCTCCTGGTCGAGGACGATCAGGCCGAACCGTCCAAGGCGGCGGCAAACGTCATCAAACTGATCCGCCAGGACAATGTGATGCTGCTGATCGACTCGAGCCTGTCCTCGACTTATGGCCCGGTCATAGCCGAAGCCCGGCGCGCGAACGTGCCGTTGTGGTTTGCCGGCGCGGTGTGCCCGAAGGACACGCATCCGCCGAAGCCTGATCCGGTGCTGTTCTGTTCGACCGGGTTCGATTTCGCCTACGACATCCCGGTGGCGATCGGTGCAATCAAAGCCGCAGCAAAAGAGCCGGTGAAGATCGGGATGATCGGCATGCCGATCCCGATCTCCCGCATCGGCATCGAGGCCGCACAGAAGCAGGGCGACAAGCTCGGGATGGTGACGGTGGATACCGAGTTCATCCCGCCTACCGCCGCCGACTACACGCCGTTTGCCACCAAGCTCAAGGGCGGCGATCCGAACTGGGCGTTCGCTTATGCGCCGTGGCCGACTGAGGTGAGAACATTCGAAGCGCTGCGGCGGCTTGGCTGGAAGGGTACGTATCTGTGTTACGGCCACATCCAAGCCGAGGAAGAACTCAAGCGCGTCGCTGACGCCGGTTTTCAGGTTTTCACCGTGAATGCATTTTTCCAGGACAATCTGCCCGTGCACGAAGAGATTCGGGAAGTGGCCGCGGAGGGCAAATATTCATACCCCGTGACCTATGCGGACGAGGGCTGGATCACGGCACGCGCGTTGGAACAAATCCTCACCAAGACCGGCTGGCCGGCGAGCGCCGAAAAAATTGCTGCGGCGATGAAGACGCTCGATCTCGATACCCAGGGCCTGCGCGGCGGGCCGCTGGTGTGGACGAACGACAATCATTTCCGCACCAAGCAATACTATCGCTTCTACCGCTACGATCCGGAACAGAAAAGCATCGTGCGCATGCGCGACTGGCTTACGGTAGACGTCGTCAACTGATAAGACGGCGGCGTGGCGCTCACGCCGCTGTTTTACGCCATTTCCCATGTCGCTGCAGCTCGTCGCCAACGTCATCGTACTCGCGGCGATCTATGCGCTGGTGAGTGCCGGCTATGTGCTGGTCTACCGGGTCAGCCGGGTGCTCAACCTGGCACATGGGGAGCTGATGATGGTCGGCGCCTATGTGCTGGTCGCGACTGCGGGTCTGTTCAGCGGCGACCCGCTGCTGGCGCTCCTCCTGGCCGCGATCTGCGGCCTGGTCATGGGCATCGTCGTCTACGCGGTGTTGATGCGCTGGCTGACCGGGGAAGCCGTGCTGGCAGCGGTACTCATTACCATCGCGCTCGGCATTTTGTTGCGCGGCCTGACGATCCTGATCTGGACCACTCAGCAATTCTACCCCGGGTCGACCTTCGGCTGGCGCAATCCGCCTGTGGCCGTCGCGCCTGGCGTGCAGATTTCGTCGGCCAGCCTCGCGCTCGTGGTCCTGACGATCGTCGTCTACGCCGGCCTGTTCGCTTTCTTGCAGTTCACGCGCTGGGGCGTGCGCATGCGCGCGGCAGGCCAAAATCCGCTGCTTGCCGAGCAACGCGGCATCCGCCTGCACGGCGTCTATGCGTTCGCCTGGGGACTATCGACGTTCACCGCGTCGCTTGCCGGCATGCTGCTGGCATTGGATTCCGGTGTCGAATCCACCATGGCGACCATCGGGCTCAAGGCATTTCCCGCGGCTTTGGTCGGCGGTCTTGATAGTCTCATCGGCGCCGCGATTGGCGCACTGATCGTTGCCGCGGCCGAGATCGCCGCAATCCAATATGTCAATCCGCTCTTGTCGGACGTGGTGCCATTCGTGGTGCTGCTGATCGTGCTGGCAATCCGCCCCTGGGGTTTGTTCGGCAGCCGCGAACAACTCGACCGGGTCTAAGATGAGCGACCGTAGCCCCTATGCACGAGAACTCGCTCTGTTTGGCACTCGATCCGCCCGCGTCCGTCTCGCATTCGCGGTCGTGGTATTAGTCACGGTGCCGTTCGTCGCCTCACCGTTTCAGCTCGATCTTGCCAACCAGGTGTTGCTCGCCTGCATTGGTGCGCTCGCGCTGATGTTGCTGACCGGATTCGCCGGCCTGATTTCGCTTGGTACTGCCGGCCTGCTGGCCGCCGGGGCCTACGCCGTCGGTGTTCTGGTCCGCGAAACCGGAGCGCCATTTTTGCTGACGTTGCCGGCCGCCGGCGTGCTCGGCGCATGCCTCGGATTGATCTTCGGCCTGCCCTCGCTGCGGCTGCGCGGACTTTACCTCGCCATCAGCACGCTCGGACTGCATTTCGTGGTTATCTATCTCGGCGGCGAATACGAGGCGCGCTCAACGCTTTCGACCGGCATCATGATCGATTCGCCTTCGATCGGCGGATGGACACTGAGCAGCGGGCGGGCATGGTATTTCATGCTGCTGGCGTTTGCGGGGTTGGCGCTCCTGATCAGCGTCAACCTGCAACGTACACGCACCGGCCGGGCATGGCGGGCGCTGCGCGAGCGCGACGTCGTCGCCAGCGCGCTCGGTATCAACGTGCCGCGCTTCAAGCTGATGGCGTTTGTGGTCAGCGCGACTATGACGGCGATCGCCGGCGCGTTGTTCGCCTATTTCCGCAATTTCGTCTCGATCGACGCCTTCTCGCTTTATCTGACCGTGCAATATGTCGCGATGATCATCATCGGCGGGATGGGCTCCATCCCCGGCGCCTTGCTTGGCGCCGGTTTTGTCATCCTCTTTCCTTACGCCATTGAAGCGATCGCCGGTTACCTGCCCGCGCGCTTTGGCAACATGGTGTTCGCCCTCGACTACGCCGCGTTCGGCGTGGTGATGATCTTGTTTCTGTTGCTCGAACCGGCCGGGCTGATCGGCATCTGGCATCGAATGAAAAATGCCTTTTCGGCGCGGCGCGCCGGTTCGGCGCCATGATGCAGTCGTCGACGACCGCGCCGCTTCTGGTGATCGACGCGCTCGAAGTCGCCTATCACCGCATCGCGGTGGCGCTGCATGGTATCTCGCTGCGCGTGATGCCGCACACCATCGTCGCGCTCCTCGGCAACAACGGCGCCGGCAAGACCACTACGCTCCGCGCGATCTCGGGCTTCATCGGTCTCGATGACGCCCGCGTCGTTGCCGGCAGCATTCGCTTCGCCGGAAAGCTGATCGAAAACCAGCCGCCGCACGCCAATACCGCACGCGGCATTGTGCTGGTGCCGGAGCGCGATAAAGTCTTTCCCAATCTCACTGTCGCTGAAAACCTGATCGTCGCATCGTCGCGCGGCAATGCGGCCGAGCGCCGCCACCTCGAAGCCCTCATTTTCCAGTTCTTTCCAGCGCTGGCGGAGCTGCGACCGCGGCTCGCCGGATTATTGTCTGGCGGCGAGCGCCAAATGCTTGCGCTCGGCAGCGCCATTGTCTGCAACCCCGAACTGCTGCTGGTGGACGAACTCTCGCTCGGCCTGGCGCCGGTGGTAGTCGAAGATCTGACGCGGAGACTCTCCAGCATCCGGCAGGAGCTTGGCATCACCGTTCTTCTGGTTGAGCAGAATGCCCGCGTGGCGTTGGAGATCGCCGATTACGGCTACCTCCTGGAGAACGGGCGCGTGGTGCTGGAAGGCGCCGCCGCAGAGCTGCGCGGCCGCCGCGAAATCCAGGAAGCCTATCTCGGTCAGGCGAGCGGCGAAGAGCGCCGCAGCTATCGGGCGCTGCGGCATGCGCCGGCAACGGAGCAGCCGGGTGGCTGAACTCGCGGTCGAGCATTTCTCGTTGCGGTTCGGCGGGCTGGCGGTGCTCACCGACGTGTCGCTGCACGTCGAGGCCGGCGAGTTGCTGGCCTTGATCGGGCCGAACGGCGCCGGCAAGACCAGCGTACTCAACTGCATCAGCGGCATCTATCGCGGCCAGGGTACGATCCGGCTGCGCGGCGAGAACATCAACGGCCGCTCCGCACACGAGATCGCACAACTCGGCATCGCGCGCACATTCCAGCACGGTGAGGTGTTCCCGCAAATGACCGTGCTGGAAAATCTGCTGACCGGCCGCCATTGCCGCATCGCAACGAATATGTTGGCGGAGATGTTCTATCTGCCCTCCGTGCGACGGCAGGAGCTGTTTCATCGCGAGGCGGTCGAGAAGGTGCTGGCTTTCGTCGAGCTGGCGCCGCATCGCCATACCCTGGTCGGCTCGCTACCCTTTGGCGTACAGAAGCTGGTCGGCTTCGCCCGCGCGCTCGCGCTGGAACCCGTTCTGCTGCTGCTCGACGAGCCATCGGCCGGGCTTAATCGCGGCGAGCGGGAAGACCTTGCCCATCTGATCCTGCGCATCAGGGACGAACTCGGCCTCGCCATGATCTGGATCGAGCACGACATGCAAATGGTGGCTGATCTCGCC
>JBAUGC010000555.1:0-4908 GCA_049679485.1 Xanthobacteraceae bacterium | reverse complement strand
TCGCCAGGCCGATGGCGAAAGCGAAGCTGCTACCCGCAATCTTGGCGATTTGTTGCGTCGGGTGTCGGCAAACTCGACCAGTGAAATCGATATCCTCATCAGTGAATTGCGGCTGCTGCGCGAAAAGCTTGCGGCCGACAGTCAGCGTCTCGAACGCGACATCGTCGACTATGCGGCGCTCAGCCAATCGGTGATCGAGATGACAAAAATCATCACCGACAGCATGCTGCAGGTGAAAAAGCTGCCGTCGGCGGCGATGCTGACGCCGTAAGCTGGTTTGCGAATGCGGTGCAGTTTGTAGGATGGGTAGAGCGTAGCGAAACCCATCATCGCTACCTTGCATCGGACGGTGGGTTTCGCGGAGCTTGTCATCGGGCCGGCGACTTCGCGCCGGACCCGTTGGCTCTACCCACCCTACAGATCATCGGAGTCAGCTTACCGCCCCTAAGCCCGCCCGGCCGCATCGAGGATCAAATTCGCGATCGTGTCGGGCTGCGAGATGAGGGCAAGGTGGCTCGCCTTCACCTCGATCGTCTTCGCGCCCATGCGCTTGGCCATGAAGCGTTCGAGATCCGGATTGATGGTCCGGTCTTCCGTGGACACAGCGTACCAGCTCGGCTTTGAGCGCCAGGCGGCGTGCGTCGTCTTGCCGGCGAGCAGCGTCCGGTTGAACGGCGCCTGCGCGGCGTAGAGGACGCGCGCTTTGTCGGCGGGAAGGTCGCCGGCGAAATCGCGCAGGAAGGCTTCCTCGCCCAGCTGTCCCCAATCGCCGGACCAGACAATGCCGGCGGACGCCGGCGGCGTCGGATAGGTTTTGGCGAGCGCCGTGTAATCCTCGCCCGCATCGGGAGCGCGCGCGGCGACATAGACAAGGGCCGAAACCTTGGGGTCGACGCCCGCTTCGGTCACAATCATGCCGGAGAAGGAGTGGCCGACCAGCACCGTCGGACCCTGCTGCATGGCGAGCGCGCGCTGCGCCGCCGCAACGGCTTCCGGGAGCGTCGTCAGCGGGTTCTGCACCGAAGTGACATTGAGACCCTTCGGCTGGAGTCGCGCGATCACTTCGGACCAGCACGAGCCGTCGGCGAAAAGTCCGTGGACGAGGACGATGTTGCCGGCCTTCGGCGCGGGTTGCGCGGCGGCGACGCCTTGGAGAAGCGGGCTTGCCGCGCCGGCGGCGATCATGCTCGTGAATGTGCGGCGATCCATTGAATATCCCTCCTGCGGGGGTCAGGTTGGCTATGCGGACTCTCTGGATTTGGCCGTGCAACTTCTCGGTATCAAGTCTGCAAGTTCGTCCATTCAGCGAGCGCTGCAAGCGTAGGGGTGGGCTGAGCCAACGGGTCGCCGGATGACTTCGTCGTCTTGCCCGGCGCCGGTGCGGCCCCATTTACCTCGTACCGACACCAACGCGGGGTTGTTGCATGCAGGTCGATCTTTCCGGTCTTCGCGCGCTCGTCACCGGCTCCACCAGGGGCATTGGCCGCGCCATCGCCGAGGCGCTGGCCGGAAACGGCGCCGAGGTCGCGATCAATGGGCTAAATGCGGCTGAGGTCGAGCGGGCGATCAGTGCAGTCCGGGCGGCGCTGCCGGGCGCGCGCCTTGTGCCGGCGCCGGGCGACGTGTCCACCGCCGACGGCGTCGCCGCCGTGATCGAGGCGTCAGGCGACGTCGACATTCTGATCAACAACGCCGGCATCTATGAGATCAAGGACGCCTTCGAGATTCCCGACGAGGACTGGCAGCGGCTGTTCGCGACCAACGTGCTATCGGGCGTCCGCTTCACCCGGCACTACGGGCCGCGCATGCGCGACAAGGGATTTGGCCGCATCGTCTTCATCTCGTCGGAATCCGGCGTGCAAATCCCGACCGAGATGATCCATTACGGCTTCACCAAATCAGCCGGGCTCGCGCTGATGCGCGGCTTCGCCCAGGCGCTGGCTGCGAGCGGCGTCACGGTCAATGCCGTGCTGCCGGGGCCGACCCGCACCGAAGGCGTCGAAGCGATGTTGAAGTCCATGGGTGTCGCGGCGGATGATCCCAAGGCCGAGCGCGATCTCATCGAAAGCAGCCGGCCGAGCTCGATTATCAAGCGCCTCGCCACGCCGCAGGAGGTCGCCGCAATCGTCGCCTTTCTCTGCTCGCGCGAGGCGAGCGCCATCACCGGCTCGCCGGTGCGCGCCGACGGCGGCGTGGTGATGGCTATTACCTGAAAACTTTGTAGGATGGGTAGAGCGAAGCGATAGCCATCATCGGCACGTCACCTCAGACGGTGGGTTTCGCGGAGCTTGTCATCGGGCCGGCGACTTCGCGCCGGACCCGTTGGCTCTACCCACCCTACGGCGCGCGACCTGACTCGCCGCGCTGCCTCAATACGGGTGACGATCCTCTTTATCCATCCAGGCCTTGAACGATTTCATCGTGGTGTCGCGATCGAAATTTTCCGTCACCGCGATCCGTCGCTCGCTCCAAGGTTTTTTGAAATCCTCGTATTGAAAGGCATCGTCGAAGCCGATCGCGCTTGTGTCCTTGAGGCTGTTGCCGAAATAAACGTGATCGATGCGCGACCAGTAGATGGCGCTCATGCACATCGGGCACGGCGCGCCGTTGATGTAGATGTCGCAGCCCTTGAGCATGCGGGCGCGCTCCGCCACCGGATCGGGCGAGCCCGGCTCGCGCGGGATCATGGCAAGCATGGTGCCGGCGCCGTAGTCGCTGCCGAGGAGCGCCTTCGGATTGAGCTTGGCCGAGGCGTCGATGATGGCCGTGACCTCGGCGTGGAACACGGGGCATCCGGTGAGCAGCACGCGGTTCTGGCCGCGGCCGATGATCTCGCCGTCTTTCACGATCACCGCGCCGAACGGTCCGCCCCAGCCCTTCTCGACCGACTCGGTTGCCAGACGGTTCGCTTCTGCCATGAATTTGGTCTTGTCCGCAGCCGACGTCGTTGCTGCGGCGGCGGGCCGGGCCGAAAACCCGGCGGTTGCGGCCACGCCTGCAGCGGCAGCGCCCGCAGCGGTGCGGGTGAAGAATGCGCGGCGTCCGGCATTGGGGAGCGGATTGCAATTACATGGCTTCATGACACGTCCTTGTTTCTGGCGAGAACAATGAAGTGCCGAGATTTAACCGGCCGGCTTTAACGCCTGCCTGTTCGTTACCGGCGGATGTGATTCAAACTGAGTTGAAACGAATGCGCGGCCGGCCCGACGACAAGGTTCCACGGAACTCGTCACATGGCACCGGCGATGGTGGGTTTCGCGGAGCTTGTCATCGGGCCGGCCGGGTTCGGCCAAGCAAATATTAATCAGGATGGTGTAACGGCTATGTCGTTACGACAAGGATGACGCTCAAGGATCACACCCATGCTCTCCCGCATTGCCGCCGATTGGCAGAAGGCCCTGCCGTTCCTCGCCGCCATTGGTGTTGTTGTGTGGATCGCCGTGTTCCGGGACGATCCGTTAAGCGAGCGGGCGCTGTTTGCGGCGCTGCTGGTGATCTATTTCGTGCATCAGATCGAGGAGCACCTGTGGCCGGGCGGCTTCCGCCAGTTCACCGATGCCCATGTGTTCAAGAGCGGTAACGACGACTGGCCGGTCGATATCGGCGGCGTCGCGCTGGTCAATATCGCCTACGTCTGGCTGCCGGTCGGCCTCGCCATCGCGTTTCCGGGCGCGCTGCGCTTCGTCGGCCTCGCCTGGATCGGGCTGACGCTGATCAACGGCATTATCCACGTGGTGACGACGATCCGGTTGCGGATTTACAATCCGGGGCTTGTGACCGCGATCGTGCTGTTCTTGCCGTTCACCATCGCCATGTTGTGGCTGGAGGTGAGCCGCGGCATGCTGACGGGTGCCGACGTCGGCTGGATCGCTCTGAGCGGCATTCTGCTGCACTTGCCGGTCGCGGCGTTGTTCGTCGTGCCGTTCCTGCGCCGGCGGATGGCGGCGGCGTAGCGGCCGACCTTTTACCAACCGATGACCGTCATGCCCGGCCTTGTGCATGGACAAGCCGGCCATGACGCTCCGGCTTTGTTTTGGTACACTTCGAACATGACCATCGACGATATCGAGAAGGCCGTCGCCAGGCTGCCGCCTGAACAGCTCGCGGAATTTCGCGCCTGGTTCGAGCGGTTCGAGTCCGCGCACTTCGATGAGAAGATCGAGCGTGACGCGGCAGCCGGAAAGCTCGACCGGCTGGCGGATCACGCGATCGACGATTTCCGCAAAGACCGCGCTCGCGAATTATGAGGCACTTCGCGAGCCAGGCTTGCTAGTTTTCTCATCCGTCATGCCCGGCCATAGCCGTTCCAAAGAACGGCGTCGCTTCGCTCGCCTATGTGCCAGGTATCCACGTCTTTTTGCGGCGAGGAACCAAGACGTGGATGGCCGGGACAAGCCTGGACAAGCCCGGCCATGACGACCGACGGTTTTTGCCTCGTTCCGCCTTTGAACCAAATCCCGGCATCCTGCGACATATGACCAGCAGCTTCGGCACAAGTCCGCCAGGAGGCCGGTATGACATCGAACCAGACAGAAGCCGAGATCAACGACCTGCAGCGGCCACACCAGGCTTGGAAAAAGTATTGGCTGCGATGGGTATATGCCGATATCGTGATCGACTTGGTGCAGTTTTTCGCGGCTATGCTCAGAGTGGCGATGGCCGGCACCGATCCGGCTTCGCCGATGATCTTTATCAAAGTAGTATCCGTCTTTCTCGCATTCCGGACAGCGGGACGGCCGCGCACGTCTTTGAAAACAGGCAGAGGTTGACCGCAATGCGCCGCATGTTCCGCCTGCCCCGCGCGCTGGCATTTCTGTCGGCGGGCCTGGTCCTCTTTACAACCGCGGGGCTTGCGTCGGTAGACGACGATGCCCGCATGACGCAGTTGCGGCTGCTGTGCGCGCAATT
>JBAUGC010000554.1:0-1931 GCA_049679485.1 Xanthobacteraceae bacterium | reverse complement strand
CGTCTGCTGCTGCCGATCCTGCTGGCGCTGACCGTCTGCGGTCTGGTGTTGCTGATGCTAGGCAAGAATCCGCTGGTCTATTACAGCGACGTGGTGGAGCGCGGCCTTCTCAACTGGGGCGGGCTGCAGGCAACCATCAACCGCATGACGCCGCTTTTGTTAATTGCCGCCGGTCTTGTCGTGTCTTTTCAGGCCGGCATCTGGAATCTCGGAACCGACGGCCAATTCCTGCTTGCCGCCATGTCTACAGCGGCGCTCAGTCCGGTACTCATCGGCATTATGCCGTGGGGCCTCGTCATCGCGATATCGCTAGTCGTCGCCGCCATCGTCGGGGCGGCATGGTCGCTAATGCCCGCGTTCCTCAAGGCAAGCTACGGCATCAACGAGATCATCACTTCGTTGATGATGAGCTTTCTCGGCGCCAGTTTCGCCAGCGTGCTGATCAAAATTCCGTTTCGTGATCCGTCGACAAGCGTGCCACAAACGCTGGTCTTGCGGGTGCCCGAGCGGTTACCGCGCCTGTTCGGCACCACGATCCATAGCGGCATCGTAATCGCGGTCGTCGCGGTGGTGTTGGTGCATGTCCTGATGACGCGCACGTCGTTGGGTCTCAAGTTGCGGATCGTCGGCGCCAATCCTCGCGCCGCGGCGCACGCCGGTCTCAGCGTGGCGAAACTGACTTTCGCCACTTTTGCGCTGAGCGCAGCCCTTGCCGGACTTGCGGGAGCGGTCGAAATCCTTGGAGTGCAGGGCACGATGCGCGCCGATTGGAATCCCGCCTACGGACTGCTCGTCGTGCCGCTGGTCTTTCTCGCCCGCTTTCATGCCGCTGGCGTCATCGCCTTTACGCTGTTCTTCGCCGTCCTCATGATTGGCGGCGAGAGCGCTGCGCGGCGGGTTGGTGTGCCGCAGCATTTCGTGCTTCTGCTGGTTGGCACGCTGCTTCTCTTCCTCGCGTTGGTCGACTACCTCGATCATCGCCGCCGCCGGCTGACGAAGGCGTAGACGGCATGGGCACGCTCCTGACCGAAGCGTTCCTCAGTACGCTGTTGTTCGGCGCCGTTACCGCCGGCGTGCCGCTGTTGCTGGCCGGACTTGGCGAGCAAATCTCTGAGAAGGCTGGAGTTCTCAACATCGGCATCGAAGGCATGATGCTCGCCGGTGCCTATGGCGGCTTTGCCGTCGCCTTTATGTGGGATTCGTTTTCGCTCGGCTTTGTCGCCGGTGCGATTGCCGGCATGGCCGTCGCCGCGCTGATGGCGTTGTTCTGCGTCCGTCTCTCGCTTAATCAAATCGTCGTCGGCATCGCGCTGACGCTCAGCGCCGAAGGCCTCACAGCACTCCTGCATTTTTTCCAGTTCAGCCGCGCTTATCCGCGGCTCGCCAAAGCGCCCGTGCTCGCCATTCCGGGGCTGGACAATATCCCGATCATCGGTCCCGGATTGTTCCAGCATAATGCCGTCGTGTATCTCGGGGCGCTCCTCGTCCCTGCCGCGGCCTGGGTGTTTCACAAGACTTACGCAGGTCTCAACCTCGAGGCCGCGGGATCCCGGCCTTCTGCGCTCGATGCCGCCGGCATCGATGTGATCGCGACGCGTACCGCCGCTGTCCTGACCACTGGGATTCTGGCCGGACTGGGTGGCGCTTACCTGGCCGAAGTGGGGGCCGGCTTATTCATCCCATACATGACCAACGGCTCGGGCTTCATCGCGATCGTGCTTGCCATGCTGGCGCGAGGAAGACCACTGTGGGTTCTGCTAGGCGCGCTGCTTTTCGGCGTGAGTTTGTCGCTGACCACGGCGCTGCAGGTCGCTGGCATAAACATTCCGACGGACGTCGTGCAGATGCTGCCGTTCGCCATGGTCATTCTGGTGCTTGTGATTTTCGGACGCGACAGCGTGCTTCCTCCAGCGCTCGGCCTGTCCTACATC
>JBAUGC010000553.1:0-3043 GCA_049679485.1 Xanthobacteraceae bacterium | reverse complement strand
TCGATGGCAGTTTTAAAATTGGATCAAGGGTCAGTTCAGTCTTTGCCTTTGTCTGAGAGGTGCGTCTTCCAGTAGGCGTCCACTTTCTGACTTTGCTTGTCGAAGTGGCCGGGGTTCGCGAATTGGTCTTTGCTTACTCGTGGAGCTGCGCCCAACACGCTCTTGGTAGTGCCAAGCACGAGCAGCTTCACGTTCGGGGATATCTTGAAGGCGTCCAAGGGTACTGGAACGTATTTTTCGTCAATCCCGAAAACTCCACCTTCGGCAATTACCAGATAGGCGACTTTACCTGTCTGCGGATTCATCACCAGGTCTTCGACGCTGCCGAGTGCTCCGTTCTGCGGGCTGCGCACCTCGGTGCCGACCAATTCGTCGGACCGAAGCGTGGCATTTGTGCTGGTGACCGGCTGCGCGGCGGCTATCTGCAGCTGCCGCCATCCCTGCACGTCCGCCATCGGCATTTTGCCGCTGTGCATATCGGCCACGTAAACCTTGTAGATATCGCGGGTCGTAGCGAGGACGTCCTCACAGGGCTGCTGTTGACCTTGCCGGGCGAGAATGTTGGCGGCGGCGAAAAGGGTCCGAAGCTCGTAACCAGGCCGCGCATTCCGGTAACCGATTCCGGTCGCTTCCGTCCGGCTATCTATCAGCGGGGGGCCATAGACGCCATATCCCTCCATCGGATAGCCAAAACCATCGCCAGACCCACCCAGCCAATAACCATCTTTATCCATCTGACTGTCGAAGGCTCGCAGATCGCTGAGACACTTTTCCGCGGGCTTTGGCGCAGAGAAGTTCTTCACACTGGGAGCCGGTTGGGTCGCGGTGTCGGCTACCGGAGGCTCAGCCGCGAGCGACGGGACGGAAAGACCAAGGCAAATGCATGCTGCCACAGAGCCGGCTAATGTCGAGCGTTTCATGCGACGTGTCTCCTCGTTGCTGTGTCACCCGGCGTCAATCTGGATCGCCGGTGTCTAGCCCAGGGAATTTGTTAAACGTCGTCGCAGGATATCGGTAGACTCGGAATCTACTCAGACCCACGCGCGCGAGATCAGATTCGACCGATGAACGGATAAATTTCGGCGGCGGCCACGTCATTTGCGCCGACGTGCGCTCCGCCTCGCTGCGGTGCGCTTGAGCCACGCCGAGGGCGGCTTGACCTTTTCAGGAGGCGGCAGTGGCGCCAAGCGCGCCTTGAATTGCCCGCACGAGGTCGGACTCATCAAAGGGCTTTAGGATCGCCACTGCGTCAGGCATAAGCGTCCGGACCGTCGCAATATCACCGCTGATGAAAACGTGCGGAACGAAACCTTTGAGGAGTATCTGCTCCACCGCAGAGACACCGCTTTCGTCGCCCAATCGCGCATCGACGATCATCAGGTCCGGTCTGCATCGAATAGCGGCGGCCACCGCGCCAGCTTTGGTCGCTTCGATTGCGCAAACGTCATGGCCCATCCCGGCGAATACGTCGGCCAACAGCATGGCGATCATGGCGTCGTCCTCCACCACGAGGATGCGAAGTGCTTTCATCGGGTTCCCCTCCAGCACCACCTTCGTTCACCCAGATCTCGATACTGGCGCGCAAACATCGCCGCTAGGCGGCGTGCACCGGCCGAGGTCGAAGGTCGGTCGGAAACGCGCGTTGTCGCACGAGGCATTTCGGAATTGTCACCGCAGTTTGAGGCAGCGTCATCGGCGCCGCCAAGTGCACGTCAGAAAATTTGACGAACGGTGCCCGGATGTTCTCAGACCGTACCCTCGCTTCGGCTGCAAGGTCGAATCTCCTTAATTTCGGCGTCGCGAACCCCAATCCCGACGTGACGGCACGGACGTTGCCGAACACTCACACGGGCGGTCCCGCCGACGACGTCCACCCCGACCATAGCTGACGAGAATTATCGAAAGCAGGCTCGGAAACTACTCACACCCACGCGCTTTGTAAGCTGTAACAGGGCGGATTCACAGATGTCCAAATCTAGCGACGGATCAAACGCCTCTGACCCGACGGAATGCGGCCTGAGTAGTTTCCGAGCCTACCTCTTCGCGATCTGTTCAGGAACGATCGACGGTGACTGCGGTTTGTGGCGTGAAGGCTCAAGCCTGGGCGTTGACGGGTTGTGCCTGTGGCTCGAACCGACAAGGCAGCAGATCGGGAATGGAACGATGAACGAGAACGGGCCGGCCGTCCAGCAACGAAGATTGTCTGCGCGCGAAAAGGGCGGCGGTACCGGAATAAGTTCCGCCGCTTCCTTGCATCTACTAAGGTCCATGATTGTCGCTGTATTCCCACTCATCGTTGTTTTGGTAGGTATCACCGGCTATCTGGAAAAATGGCTATGGATGCGGCAGCTCGACTACACCGGCATCTTCTGGACACTTCTGTCGGTTCGGTGGGTGATGCTTTGCTCGGCTTTCGTCTTCGGTTTTCTGTTCCTGTGGATCAATCTCCGCCAGGCTGCCAAAAACAGCGACAGTTTCCGCGGAGACAGTCAGGCATGGCGGCTTGCTATCGACGCGGACACGCAGCCAACTATTGCGCTATCTCCCAGCCTATTAAATGCGGCCGTTGTCCTAATCAGCGCCGGCATTGCCTTGTTTTTTTCGGTTAGTTTCTACGCAGAGTGGGATACTTACCTCCGCTTTCGCTACGGCGGTCCGCAGGAGAAGGCGCCGTGATTAACCTCGCCGTAGTGATCGGCGGCGCGCTGGACGCCTTTCTAGTTTTCCGCCTCTTGGATGCGCTGGCGCGCAATCGTGGATTAAAATCATGAAGCCAACTCGCATCAGCGTAGCAAAAGGCCGTGAGACGACGCGTTCTGCTTCAGTTGTGGTCCGTGCATCTGAGTTCGACAACTTTCTATTCGCGATGATCGGTGAGGACAGAAATGAGATGCCGCTCAGCGTGCTTTCGGCGCTGGCGCGATTGGATATCGATCCATGGCAGGAGGCTGCCGAATTAGCTCGGGTGCCGCGGGAAACTGCGACTCAGAGATTGGCCTTGTCGATTGCGGCGCTACCTGATGGGTCATCGGCGCATCTAGAC
>JBAUGC010000552.1:0-4475 GCA_049679485.1 Xanthobacteraceae bacterium | reverse complement strand
CTCTTAGCCTCTCATTAGCCGGAATTCTTATGGAATCGGGGAGTGATCACGTCGCTCGCATTGAGCGAAATCGCGAGGTCGCATCGTCGGCCGCACGCGCGCAAAATCATCAAGGGGGTCGCCCGTTAACCTCTCATTAGGGTTAACGTTCTATTGCTGACCGGTCTGCGGCGGCCGCGTGCCCCGGTGTCATGTACCTCATTCGGCGGCAATCGAGATGCCCTCTGACGGCAGCAACAGTGTCCCTTTTGCACGCCTTTTAACCTCAGCCGCCCTGCTCTTCGCGATCGCGGCGGCGACGGCTGGATGCCAAACGACACAGAGCACCGAAACGACCGGATCACTCCCGGTCGCGCCTGTCGCGGCGCCCGATCGCTCGGATGCCGACTGGCGGCGCGACGTGCAGGTCTATGGGGAGAAGTATCGCGCCAATCCGACAAAAATCGACGTGGCCCTGCCATATGCTCAAGCATTACGTGCAACCGGACAGCGGGCCCAGGCGGTCGCGGTCCTTGAGCGGGCGTCGATCGAAAACCCCCACGACAAGACCGTGCTGGGCGCCTATGGCCGCGCACTGGCGGAAGCCGGAAATCTCAACCAGGCCTTTGAAGTCCTCGAACGAGCGCATTCGCCCGATCAACCCGATTGGCACATTTTGTCCGCGCAAGGAGCCGTGCTCGACCAACTGGGGCGGCATGCCGAAGCGCAACGCTATTACCTGACAGCGTTAAAAATCGTTCCGGACGAGCCTTCGGTGCTCTCGAATCTTGGGCTCTCCTATGCGCTCTCCAAGGATCTGCACGACGCCGAGACAACTTTGCGCCGCGCTGCTGCGCAGCGACCTGTGGATTCGCGCGTACGGCAGAACCTGGCTTTGGTAGTCGGCTTGCAAGGGCGTTTCAAGGAAGCGGAGACAATCGCCCGCGCTGATCTGCCGCCGGAGGAGGCCGCAGCCAACGTTGCCTATCTGCGGCAGATGCTCGCGCACGGCAAAGACCTGCGCGATCCGAACCGAGATATACGACCGATCGACGGCGCGAGCTGAAGTTCACTGCAGGCCCATGACCTTGATCGCCGCCGGGCCGAGAATGACCACAAACAGCACCGGCAGGAAGAATAAGATCATCGGCACCGTAAGTTTAGGCGGCAAAGCCGCGGCCTGCTTCTCGGCTTCCGACATCCGCGCATCGCGACTTTCCTGTGAGAGTACCCGCATGGTCGCGCCAAGCGGCGTGCCGTAGCGCTCGGCCTGCTGCAAAGCAAGACACACGGATTTCACCCCTTCCAGACCGGTGCGCTGCGCCAAATTGTCATAAGCCTGACGGCGATCCGGCAGATACGACAATTCTGCCGTCGTCAGCGTCAGCTCCTCAGCCAACGGGATCGATTGCGTGCCAATCTCTTCGCTGACCTTCTGGAAAGACGCCTCAACTGACATGCCCGATTCGATGCAGATCAAAAGCAGGTCCAGCGCGTCTGGAAATGCGCGCTTAATCGAAAGCTGTCGGCGCTGAATCTTGTTTTTTAGAAACAAATTTGGACTCAACATGCCGAAATAGGCAGCGCCAATCCCAATTCCGATCTTGATCATCGTTGGCTGATTGAGCTGGATCACCACGAAAACATAGAACAATGAAGCAAGCAGCATGGCGACCGGCATCACCATGCGGAAGAACAGATAGGTGACATATGGCGCCTGCCCGCGGTAACCCGCCTGCACCAGCATGGTGCGGGCTTGTTCCTGACCGACCCATTTGCTGAGATTGAAGTTCTCGACGATAGTCTTCATATACGCTTTAGGCGATTGCCGAAGCGTGACCTTGTTGCCCTGCGCCATTCGCTCGCGTTCACGCAGCCGGATCTTTTCCCGTTCGAACGCGACCGCTTTCATGCGCGTGGACAGCGTGTCCTTTGCCAACAGCGGCATCGCCAGCGTCAGCACCGTCGCGCCGGCCGCGATTGCAGCGAACATCATGGTAAGAAATTGCGGTTCGAAATATTGGTCGAGGAGCTGATACATGCGCGGAACTTTAGAAATCGAAGTTGATCATCTTGCGCATCACGAAGATGCCGATCGACATCCAAACAGCGCTGCCGGCCATCATCATACGGCCGAGCGGCTCCGTCCACAGCAACGACATGTACTGCGGACTCGTGACGTAAACGAGAATCATCACAGCAATCGGCAAAGCCCCAATGATCGACGCTGAGGCCTTGGCTTCCATCGACATGGCCTTGATCTTGGCTTTCATCTTCTTGCGATCGCGCAGCACGCGAGACAAGTTGCCGAGCGCCTCGGAGAGATTGCCGCCGGCGCGCTGTTGGATCGAAATGACGATGCCGAAGAAGTTCGCTTCGGGAAGCGGCATGTGTTCGTAGAGACGCTGGCAGGCCTCGCCGAGTGGAATGCCGATTGTTTGCGTGTCGATGATGGCACGAATCTCGCTGCGAATCGGTTCATTGGCCTCGGCAGCAATCAGCTTAAGACTGTCGAGCAACGGCAGACCGGCCTTGATGCCGCGAACGATGACATCGACGGCGTCCGGAAAGGTCTCGAGGAAGCGCGATTCCCGCCGCTTCTTGAGAAACGACAAAATCCAAAAAGGCAACCCGCCGCCGGCAGCGAATGCCAAGCCCAGCGCGGCCAGCAAGCCGGCGCCCGTCAGCATCGCAACCAGGAAGACGACGGCGCCTGCCGCCCCGGCGGTCATCATGAAGCGGCGCGTCGACCACTTGAGCCCGGCCCGCGCGATGCGTACGGACAACGGCACACGTTTGACGGTCTTTTGCCGTGCCTCGAGCTGTTTCAGTGTGCCTTCGATTTGCTCGCGCCGCGACTTCTGCGCCCCGCGTACAGGACGCTGCGTCACAGGCTCAGCGCGGGCGACGCTTGCCACGCGTCGCGCTGCGGCGCGCTCGCCGGACAGGAGTGGATACAGGAACACCCACCCGACGCCGCCGATCGCGACCACGACCATCAGAAAAATGCCGTAGGTTTGCATGGCCGATTTCGTCCTCAGTTTCTAACCCGTTCGGCGGCCAGGGCCGCGTCGAGTGCGGCCGCGAGGCGGACGTCCTCACCGTAGTACCGCGCACGATCCCAAAACTTCGGACGGCCGATACCCGTGGATCGATGCTGGCCGATCAGGTTGCCGTTCGCGTCCTCGCCCAAGATGTCGTACAGAAACAGATCCTGGGTGATGATGACGTCGCCTTCCATTCCCATGACCTCGGTTACGTGGGTGATGCGTCGCGAACCATCGCGCAAACGCGCGGCTTGAATGACGACATCGATCGAACCGCAGATCATTTCCCGGATCGTGCGCGACGGCAGCGAGTAACCGCCCATCGTGATCATCGATTCTAGCCGCGAGAGCGCTTCGCGCGGCATGTTGGCATGCAACGTGCCCATCGAGCCGTCGTGGCCCGTGTTCATTGCCTGCAACAGGTCGAAGGCCTCCGGTCCGCGCACCTCGCCGACGATGATCCGCTCGGGCCGCATACGCAGGCAATTGCGCACCAGATCCCGCATGGTGATCTGGCCCTCGCCTTCAAGGTTGGGCGGCCGCGTTTCCAAACGGACGACATGCGGTTGCTGCAATTGCAGTTCAGCCGCATCTTCGCAGGTGACAATGCGCTCATCGTCGTCGATGTAGCGGGTCAGGCAGTTCAGCAGCGTGGTCTTGCCCGAACCGGTACCGCCAGAGATCAGGACGTTGACGCGGCAGCGGCCGATGATCTTCAGGATGTCCGCCCCTTCCGGCGAAACCGAGCCGTACCGGATGAGCTGCTCGAGAGTGAGCTTATCCTTCTTGAATTTACGTATCGTGAGCGCCGGCCCGTCGATCGCGAGCGGCGGCACGATGGCGTTGACGCGCGAGCCGTCTGGCAAGCGCGCATCGCAGATCGGCGAAGATTCGTCGACGCGGCGCCCGACCTGGCTGACGATGCGCTGGCAGATATTGAGCAATTGCTGGTTATCGCGGAAACGGATGCCGGTCTTTTGAATCTTGCCGCCGACTTCGATGTAGACCGTTCCGGAACCGTTGACCATGATGTCGGAAATCTCATCCCGAGCCAGCAGCGGTTCAAGCGGCCCGTAGCCGAGCACATCATTGCAGATGTCGTCGAGCAGATCTTCCTGCTCGGAGATCGACATCACGATGTTCTTGATCGCGATGATTTCGTTGACGATGTCCCGGATTTCCTCGCGTGCGGAATCGGAGTCGAGCTTGGCAAGCTGGCCGAGGTCGATCGCTTCGATCAGCGCACCGAAAATCGTTCCTTTGGTCTCGTAGTAGGAATCCGAACGGCGCGTGTCGATGGCGGACGGAACCTGCGGTGGCGGGCTTTGTGGGGCGGCGTTCGCTCTGGCAGCGGGCGGCGCTCCGAGAATTGGCGCCCCGAGGCCGGCGGACGGAAACGGAGTGCGTCCGCCTTGGGGGGGTGCGGCACCGGGTGGCGCTGCCGCGGGC
>JBAUGC010000551.1:0-18968 GCA_049679485.1 Xanthobacteraceae bacterium | reverse complement strand
CCCCCAACCCCTCCCCACAAGGGGGAGGGGAATCAAGCGGAGACGCCGATGCGCGGTAAGGATAATAATCGTACGGCCGCCGAAGTTCTGGTCGATCAGCTGCGCATTCACGGCGTCGAGCATGTGTTCTGCGTGCCGGGTGAAAGCTATCTCGCCGCGATCGACGCGTTTCACGACAGCGATATTGCCGTTACCGTATGCCGACAGGAGGGCGGCGCCGCGATGATGGCGGAGGCGGTCGGCAAGGCGACCGGCCGGCCGGGCGTGTGTTTCGTCACCCGCGGGCCCGGCGCCACCAACGCTTCGCCTGGCATTCACATCGCCCGCCAGGATTCGACGCCGCTCGTCGTGTTCGTCGGCCAGGTTGCGCGCGACATGACCGAGCGCGAAGCGTTTCAGGAACTCGACTACCGCGCCGTGTTCGGCTCGAAGACCAAATGGGCGACCGAGATCGACGATCCGGCGCGGGTGCCGGAAATCGTATCGCGCGCGTTCCACACCGCCGCTAACGGACGGCCGGGTCCGGTGGTCGTGAGCTTGCCCGAAGACATGCTCACCGAGCGCATCGCCGTCGATGACGCTCCGCCCTTTACGGTGATCGAGACCTCGCCGGGCGCGGCCGAGATGGCGAAGTTCGGGGCGCTGCTCGGCGCGGCGCGCATGCCGATCCTTATTCTTGGCGGCAGCCGCTGGTCGCAGGAAGCCTCGAACCGCGTCGCACGTTTTGCGCAAAAGTACGCGCTGCCGGTGAGCACCACATTCCGGCGTCTGCACCTTTTCGATGCGCTCCATGCCTGCTACGCCGGCGATCTCGGCATCGGCCCGAACCCGAAGCTGGTCGAGCGTATCAAATCCGCCGACCTCGTCGCCCTGATCGGCGGGCGGATGGGGGAATTGCCGTCGCAGAGTTACACGCTGTTCGGCATTCCGCGGCCGCAGATGACGTTCGTGCACGTCCATCCCGGCGCCGAAGAACTCGGCCGCGTCTACAGTCCGCATCTGCCGATCCATGCGACGCCCACGGCATTCGCGGCGGCGCTCGAGCATCTGCATCTGAGGGCGTTGCCCGGTCAGGCCGAGGCCGCGCATGCCGACTATCTCGCCTGGACGGAAAAACCGACCGAGCAGCCGGGCAGCGTCAATCTCGGCGCCATCATGGTGTGGCTGCGCGACAACCTTCCCGCCGACGCCATGCTGTGCAATGGCGCCGGCAATTACGCGGCCTGGATCCATCGCTTCTTCCGTTTCCGGCGCTTCGGCCAGCACGTTGCGCCGACCTCGGGTTCAATGGGTTACGGGGTGCCGGCCGCGGTGGCGATGAAGCGGCTTTATCCCGACCGTCAGATTGTCTGCATTGCCGGCGACGGCGATTTCCTGATGAACGGGCAGGAATTTGCGACCGCCGTGCAGTACGGACTGCCGTTTATCGTCGTGATCGCCGACAATGGCATCTACGGCACCATCCGCATGCACCAGGAGCGCGAATATCCCGGCCGCATCATTGCTACCGAGCTTCGCAATCCGGACTTTGCCGCCTATGCCCGCGCCTTCGGCGGCTTCGGCATCGGCGTCGAACGTACGGCTGATTTTCCGGCGGCGTTCAAGAAAGCACAAGCGTCCGGCAAGCCCGCCATCATCCGGCTCGCCATCGACCCTGAAGCGATCACGCCGGTGACGACGCTCGCAAAAATTCGCGCCAAGTCGCTGGCGGAGAAGAACCGCTGAGCTAAGAGAAAGCCTCGGCGATGATCCGCAGACGGAAGAAGGTCTTTTGGGAATGGTCGGCAACGTCCAGCCGCCACTCCGTGCCGGGGAGAAACCCACCGCGCATATCGCGCAGCATCTCACCAGCAGTGATGGTTGCCTGCTCCCGCGCGGCATCGGGATTGAGCAGGTCCAGCTCCGCTTGCGGGAATGTCTCAGGGCCGTGAGTGATTTGAAAGAAGAAGAGGGGCACGGCAGAAAAATCTTGGAACGGGGGAAAAGTTCCGAGGCGGGCGTTCGTCCATAGCACATTTGACGGTTCTCCAATACCGTCGTGCGGAAAATTCAGTTATTCGGCTCATTTGCGATTGTATTGAATAATGATTCATTTATTAGTGAGTCGCGTTTCCGCGATCGCCGAGGGCAAGCTTTATGCCTTATCGCCGGACCGAGAATGTCAATCGCCGTCTAGCCGCGCGCCGTGACGCCATCATTGCCGCGGCGCGAATGCTGGCGAGCGAAAGTGGCATGGCGGCGGTGCAGATCGCGGATGTCGCTGTCCGCGCCGGGATCGCGACGGGAACGGTGTATCGCTACTTCCCGGCCAAGACCGACCTGGTTGCGGCATTGCTCACGGAGATCACCGAGCATGAGATCGGTGCGTTGCAGCGCGCGGCCGCCGGCGCGCCCGGTCCGCTATCGGCGCTTGCCGCAGCGATCATGACTTTTGCCGCGCGCGCCTTGCGCGATCGCCGGCTCTTGTTCGCGGCGATCGCCGAACCAATTGACGCCGAAGTCGATGCCGTCCGCACTGCCTTTCGCAAGGCGCTGGCGGCGGAATTCGCCGCCAGGATCACGGCGACAATGGCTGCGCGCCACTTACCAGACCAGGATGCGGCTTTGGCGGCAGCGGCGCTCACCGGCCTTCTTGTTGAAGGACTGATTGGCCCGCTCGCACCGGATCCTTCCGGCCACGAGCGCGACATCGTGCAATCGCTCACGCTCGCCGCGTTGCGCGCGCTCGGCGTCGCTGACGCCCGCGCGCGTGGCCTCGTCGTACAGACGGCGATGCCGGCCGCGTAGCGCGTTAGAGCATGATCCGGAAAAGTGGCCGCCGGTTTTCCGAAAAGATCGTGCTCCAGCAAAGATAATAGAGCGCCAATCGATTCAATCTGAAGCGATTGCGCTCTAACTGCCTGATCCTGAAATCACCTCGCCAAAGAGCTGCCAGGTGTTGCCGTCAAATTTCATCAATTGCATTTGTTTGATCGGCGCGAAGTCGTTGGCACTGGTCGAGACGGCAATGCCCGGCAGCAGCATCGGCAGTTTCAGATCGTGAATGCTCGCTGCCTGCTTCATGATGTTCTCGCGGGTCAGATTGTCGCCGCTTGCCTTGAGCACGAACAACAGAGTCTGCGCCGCCGAGTACCCGTAAACATTGTTGATGTCGGTAAGGCTGCCCGATGAATAATATTTTTTCATCCACTCCAGCCATTCCTTGTATTCGGGCGTACTCTGCCATTGCGGATCGGTGGGGTCCTTGAGATAGCCCGCCGAAATGATGCCGACACCCTTTTCGGGTCCCGCGGGCCTCATCACCGACCCGACCGAAACCGAAACGTTGGTCAAAAAGTGCGTCGGCTTCCAGCCGATGTCATAGACCTTACGAATCGTCTGGGCGGCGAATTTGGGGGTCGCTGCTGTGAGCAGCACGTCGGCGCCGCTGCCCTGCAGCGCGACGACCTGCGAGTCGACCGTTGGATCGGTGGTCTCGTAGGTCTTGGTATCCACGATCATCTTGTCGGCCTTATCGCCCAGACCCTGGCGCAGGCCGACGAGATAATCCTTGCCGAAATCGTCGTTCTGGTAGAGCACCGCGATCTTCGCGTTCGGCAGGCTCTTGAGGATGTAGCGGGCGTAAATCCGCGCTTCGATGCGGTAGCTGGGCTGCCAGCCCATCGTCCACGGATGATTTTTTGGATCGTTCCACTTGTCGGCGCCGGTGGCGACGAACAGTTGCGGCACCTTGTTGTCGTTCAAATAACCCTGCACCGCGGTGTTGGGCGGCGTGCCGAGAATCTGAAACGTCAGTAGCACCTGGTCTTCCTCGACCATCTTGCGCACCAGCTCGACGGTCTTCGGCGGGCTATAGGCGTCGTCGCGGCTGATGAAGTTGATCTTGCGGCCGTTGACACCACCGTGTTCGTTGATGGTGTTGAAGAAAGCCGTCTCCGCCTTGGCGATCGTTCCGTAGGCCGAAGCCGGGCCACTATAGGCATCGGTGTTACCGATCTTGATCTCTGTGTCACTGGCACCCGGTCCGTATTGGCCGGCGGCCAAAGCGAGGCCGCTTGCCAGAGCGAAACTGGCCGCTGCCAGGCTCGCCAATAAGTTCTGTTGTCTGGTCATGGACGTTTCCCCTGCTGCAGTTCTGGCGTTTTCGAGTTTTTATGAATCGGGCCTTAACTGCCCGACCCTGAGATTACTTCGCCAAACAACTTCCAGGTCTGGCCGTCGAACTTCATCAGCTGCATTTGTTTGATCGGCGCGAAGTCGTCCGGTCCGGTCGAAACGGTGATGCCCGGCAGCAGCATCGGCACTTTCAAATCGTGGAGGCTGGCGGCCTGTTTCATGATATTGTCGCGGGTGAGATTGTTACCGCTTGCCTTGAGAATCGGCACGAGCGTGGAGGCCACCGCATACCCGGTCACATTATTTCCGTCGGCTAGATTGCCACCGGCGTTATATTTTTTCATCCACGCGAGCCATTCCTTGAAGTCGGGCGCATCCTGCCACTGCGGATCGGTGGGATCTTTGAGATAACCGGCCGAGACGATGCCGACGCCCTTCTCTGGTCCGGCAGGCTTGAACACCGCCCCGACGGAACTCGATACGTTGGTCATGAAGTGGATCGGCTTCCAGCCGATGTCGTAAACCTTGCGGATCGCCTGGGCGGCGAATTTCGGAATCGCTGCCGTCAAGAGAACGTCGGCGCCGCTGCCTTGCAAAGCCACGATTTGCGAATCGACCGTCGGGTCCGTGGTCTCGTAGGTCTTGGTGGCGACAATCATTTTGCCGGCTTTGTCTCCGAGACCTTCTTGCAGGCCGATCAGGTAGTCCTTGCCGAAATCGTCGTTCTGATAGAGCACGGCGATCTTGGCGTTCGGCAGGTTCTTGAGGATGTAGCGGGCATAGATGCGCGCTTCGATGCGATAACTCGGCTGCCACCCTATGGTCCAAGGAAAGTGCTTGGGGTCGTTCCATTTGTCGGCGCCGGTGGCGACTAACAGCTGCGGCACCTTGTTGTCGTTCAGGTAACCCCGGATCGCGGTATTAGGCGGCGTGCCGAGCGTGTTGAACAGAAATAGTACCTGGTCTTGTTCGACCAGCTGGCGCACCTGCTCGACGGTCTTCGGCGGACTGTAGCCATCGTCGCGGCTGATGTAGTTGATCTTGCGGCCGTTGATGCCACCCTGCTGATTGAGCATGTTGAAGTATGCGGTCTCCGACTTGCCGATGGCGCCGTAGGCGGAAGCCGGGCCGCTGTACGGCATCGTGTTGCCGATCTTGATCTCGGTGTCGCTGGCGCCGGGGCCATATTGGCCGGCAGAGAAAGCAAGATTGCTTGCGACAATGAGGCCGGCCGTTGCAAGGCCGATCGTGACGGTCTGTCTGAATGTCATGATATCCTCCCTTGTATTGCCTGGGCTCTCTCGCGATCAGGCTTTATTCGCCGGAGATCACCTCGCCGAACAGCTTCCAGGAACTGCCGTCGAACTTCTCCAATTGCATCTGCTTCATCGGAGCATAGTTCTCCAGGCCGGTCGAGAGCGTAATGCCAGGGAGCAGCATAGGCAGCTTCAAATCGAGCATGCTGGCCGCCTGCTTTATCACGTTCTCGCGTGTAAGATTTTCGCCGGCTGCCTTGAGCACGGCAACCATGGCTGGCGCTGCACCAGCAGGGACAAACTCGAAGCCGACAGGCCGCGGGCGATCGCCAGCTGCGCCTTCATGACGTTCTCCCCTTTATTCTTCTGCGCTGTTGTCGCTGGCCGCGCGATGGGGCGCAATTTTCTGGATCGCACGGTTGAGCAGCGGCCCCAGCGAGCCGACAACCCCGCGCGGCATCAGATACATGAACAACAACATCGCCAATCCGTAAATCGCCCACGGCGCCGCATCGGAGATGTCGTTGGCGAGGTTAGGCACGAACTGAATGAAGAAACCACCGACAATCGCGCCGCCGATGGTGGCGATGCCGCCGACCGCGGAGCCGACCAGGAACGAAATCGACAAAAACAGGCTGTAACCCTCGGGCGAGACGTAGCCGATGACAATGGCGGAGAGGGCACCGGCCACGCCGGTGAACAGCGTCGAGGTACCAAACGCCAGCGTCTTGTAACGCGCCGTGTTGATGCCCATGGCCGCTGCCGCGATCGGATGGTCACGGATGGCAACAAAGGCGCGGCCGGTCCTCCCATGCAGTATGTTGGCCGCAATCCGCATCGCGATCAGCAGCACGAGCAAGACGATGAAATACAGCCAGCGATCGCGATCGATGCCGAGTTCCGGCGGCGGCATCGGTTTGGCGAGGTTGATGCCCTGCTGGCCGCCGGTCCAGGTGTCGAAATATTTGAGCAGTTGCGGCGTCGCCAGCGCCATCGCCAGCGTCACCAGCGCCAGATAGGGACCCTCGAAGCGCAGCGCCGGCAGCCCGAACAGCACGCCGAGCACGAAGCAGATCAACGCCGCCGGCGGCAGCGTCGCCCAGTAGGGGACGCCATAACGGTGCATCAGAATGGCGGCGGTGTACGCGCCCGCAGCAAAAAAGCCGCCGTGGCCGAGCGAGATCTGGCCGTTGTAGCCGGTGAGGATATTGAGACCGAGCACGGCGATCGCATAGATCATCACCATCGTCAGCTCGAACACGTGATATTTGCTCATGCCGAAAGGCAGCGCGGCGGCAAACGCGATCGCCACCAGCGCGGCGATCCAGCGCCACGCGCCGGCGGTCAGCCCAGCGTAGCGGTCGCCGCCAAGCAAGTCGGGAGCCAGGGCGGTGACGCTTTTGTCCATACTCACACCCGCCGCACGATCGCGGTGCCGAACAGGCCGTTGGGCCGGAACACCAGCACCAGGATGATCAAGGCGAACGCGACCGTCAGTTTGAGCTGGCTGGCGATCAGATAAGTGCCAACCAGATTCTCGGTAACGCCAACAATCAGCCCGCCGGCCACGGCGCCCACCGGACTGGTGATGCCGCCAAGGAGCGCACCGGCGAAAGCGTAGATCAGCACGCCGCCCATCATGTTGGGATCGAGGAACAGGACCGGCGCCACCATGATGCCGGCGGTCGCACCGATAGCAGCCGCCAGGCCCCAGCCGATTGCCAGCATGCGTCCGACCGGAATTCCGCACAGCCGCGCCGATTCCGGATTTTGCGCAGCGGCGCGCATCGCCAGTCCGGTCGAGGTGAAGCGAAAGAATACGAACAGCAGGACCAGCATGAACAGCGTTACGGCAATCACGCCAAGATCCCGCGTGGTTATGAGCGCGCCGAACACCGGCCGGTCGGGGAACGGACTGGGGAAGTCCTGCACGGTGTAGCTGTAGATCCAGCCGGCGACGGAATTGAAGATCAGCAATAGTCCGATGGTCACGACGACGGCGGCCAGCACGGGTGCGTTTTCGACCGGCCGGATGAGAACCCGCTCGATCACCATGCCGCCGATGAACGAAACGACGAGCGTAATGATGAAGGCAAGCCAGAACGGGAGGCCGGCATTGACCAGCGTCCAGGCGATGTAAGTCGAGAACATCGCCATCTCGCCCTGAGCGAAGTTCACCAGGTCAGTCGCGCGGTAGATCATCACCAGCGCCAGTGCCACGCTGGCGTAGATCGCGCCGGCGGCGAGGCCCGAGAAGATCTGCTGCAAAAGCTGATGCATCGCGGGCCCGTCAGTAACCGAGATATGAGCGGCGGATTTGTGGATCGTCGGCGAGCGATTTCGCGGTGCCGGAGGCAACGACGTAACCGGTCTCGATCAGATAGGCGTGGTCCGCGAGCTCAAGCGCGAGGCTTGCATTCTGCTCGACCAGCAACACGCTGACGCGTTCCTCGCGCCTGATCCGTTCGACAATCGCGAAAATATCTTCGACAATTCGTGGGGCGAGTCCGAACGAAGGTTCGTCAAGCACTAAGAGCCGCGGCGCCATCATCAAAGCGCGGGCGATGGCGAGCATCTGCTGCTCGCCGCCGGAAAGCGCGCCCGCCTGTTGCCTCCGGCGCTGCGCGAGAATCGGGAAATATCCGTACATACGCTGGATGTTCTCTCGCTGCTCCCGGCTGCGCGTATAGCCGCCAAGGCGCAGGTTCTCCTCAACCGTGAGGCCGATGAAGGTGCCGCGACCTTCAGGCACCTGGGCGACGCCAAGGCTGGCGATCGCTTCGGTCGAGCGGCGGTCGACACGCTTTCCTGCGAAGATGATTTCGCCCTCGCTGCGCACCATGCCGCAAATGGCACGAAGCGTGGTGGTCTTGCCGGCGCCGTTGGCGCCGAGGAGCACGGTCATGCCGCCTTCCTGGACCGAGAGATCGATGCCGTGCACGACTTCAGATTGGCCATAGAAGGCCTTGACCGTGCGCAGTTCCAGGATCGGCGCCATCAGTGTCGCGTTCCCAGATAGGCTTCGGTGACGGCCGGATTGCAGCGCACGTCTTCCGGCGGGCCATCGGCGATTACGCGACCAAAGTTCAGCACCACCACCTGATCCGAAAGGCTCATCACCAGGCCCATGTGATGCTCGACCAGGAGCACGGTGATGCCGAGCTTGTCGCGGATGGAACGGATCAGGGTGCCGAGCTCCGCCACTTCTTCGTGATTAAGTCCGCCGGCCGGCTCATCGAGCAGCAGCAGGACCGGACGGGAGGCAAGGGCGCGAGCTAGCTCCACACGCTTGCGTGCGCCCAACGAAAGATTTGCTGCCGACCGGTGCGCCAGCTTCTCGAGGCCGACGAACGCCAGCATTTCGTGCGCGGTTTCGTCGAACTTGTGTTCCTCGCTGCGTGTGGATGGCAGCGTCAGCGCGTCGGTCAGCGGACCGTTGCGGCCGCGCGCGTGCGAGCCGACTTTCACGTTGTCGAGCACCGACATTGAGGCAAACAGCGTCGGCGCCTGAAACGTGCGCCCGACGCCGAGCGCGGCAACGTCGGACGGCGCGCAGCGGCGCAACGACTGCCCATTCAATCTGATATCGCCGCGGCCCTGCCGATAAAGCCGGCTTAGGCAATTGAAGAGCGTGGTCTTGCCGGCGCCGTTTGGGCCGATCAGGCCGACGATGCGGCCTTTATCGACCGAGAAGGTGACGGCTTCGAGCGCAACGATGCCGCCGAAGCGCATAGTCACGTCTGCGATCTCCAGCAAATGCGGAGATGCGCCATTTTGCGGGGTAGCCGGCAGCGGCGGCGAGTTTTCGCTCATGCAGATCGAGCCGCCATCGGGACCTAATCCTCCTGTGCCCTGCCTTCGCTGATTTTCTGACGCGTGTTTTTAACGCCGCATCCCGACCGGCCTGCCTCCGGCGAAGCGAAAGCCCGTCGGGTGTGACGAGGGTCGATGAAAACGTGACACGCCGTCTATTCGCGCGTCAACGACACGGACGAGTATATTTTGGGCAAGGATGTTTTGCCGCGCTGCAGCGCGGCAAGCTCTGCTGCTAGTGCGACATCAACACCGGGGCGGTCATCGACTGGAAAATGCTCCGCGTCACGCCGCCGAGCACAAATTCGCGCAACCGCGAGTGGCCGTAGCCGCCCATGACGATGAAATCGGCGCCGACATCGGCAGCGTGCGAGAGGATCACGTCCGCGACGTCTATGTCGCCGAGGACAGTGCGCTTGACCTCGACCTTGAGCCCGTGCCGTGCGAGGTGTTGGGCCATATCGGCGCCTTCGATTTCGTCCTGCTTGCCGCGTTCGTTGCTGACGATGACGATTTCGACTTGGCCGGCTTTCTTGAGTAACGGCATGGCATCGGCAATGGCGCGGGCGGCCGCGCGGCTGCCGTCCCAGCACAGCATAACGCGATCGAGCTTGAGCGGATCTTTCTGAATATACGGTACGATGATCACCGGCCGGCCGGACTGAAACAAAGTGGCTTCAGCGATCACCTCTTCAACAGCGCTCCGCTCGGGCTCGGCTTGGCCGACAATTGCCAAATCGAAGCGCCGCGCGAGATGGCTAAACTGGTCGCCAACGCCGGCGAGGCTGGCGCTAAGCGTGAGCGGCTCGGCGGTGATCCCCGCGCGGGTGCTCGCGGCGGTAAAGCGGTCGAGTGCGGCCTTGCTTGCGGCGGTGTTCTCCCGCTCCTGCATCTCGATCACGTCGGCGGGGATATAGCCCGCGCCCGACACCGGAACGATCGGATCGTAGACGAAAGCGATGGCGGAGAGGTGGGCCTCGAATGCCGCGGCGACCGAGATCGCGTAATCACCGGCCGGGCCTGGCCGGTCGCCGACAGTCAGATTGACGATGATGTCTTTGATCATTGGGGGTATCTCCTCAGGACGCCGGCGTGTAGCGGATAACATTCAATATAAATGACATAAATGACACAACAGATTTGCGCGAGATCAAGAGCCCGCGCGTTCGGTTACTTTTTTATGTTCCCTTGGGCATCGAACTGCTTGAGGTAGGCCCACAGGTCGTTGACCTCCTGCTCGTTCTTGATGCCGGCAAAAATCATCTTGGTGCCGGGAATCTTTGCTCTCGGATCCTTGACGTACTCCTTGAAGGTCGCCTCGCCCCAGACGATGCCGGAATTCTTGTTGGCGTCGCTGTAGTTGAAGTTCGGAGCCTGGCCGGAGTGCCGGCCGTCGAGGCCGTTGAGTTCGGGCCCGACCTTATTAGTTGCGCCAGGGCCGATGGAGTGGCAGGGCAGACATTTCTTGAAGGTGCGCGCGCCCTTTTCGACGTCCTGGGCAAATCCAGCGCCGATCGACGCGGCGGTGAGTAGGGCGGCGGTCGCAAGCGTCCTCAGCATCATGGTGTCTTTCCTTCTGATGGGGTGCAACCTTCAAGAAACGGGGCGGGCAATTCAATCGAGGGCGTCCGGCGACCGGTCAGTCCCGTATCTTCCCTGCCGGGTTTGGCGCGTCAATAGGACTCAGCCGCGCATAGAAGCGTTACATGCGCGCTCTTCGACAGAGCAGCGCGCTGGTCAACAAGGAACGGCGCGGCCGAAGCGATAGGGTAGGGCGGGATTTACCACTCTCGCCGCGATGCCCACGGCATCTTGTTCAGCGCTTTGTGCGTTTCGGCATTCGGGCAGTAATCCTCCCACACGGGATTTTCGGCATCGCGCGCGAGGTCGCGCGCGCATCGTCTATGGCTTTCGCACATCGCACAGACCCGTTGCAGATCCTGCAGTGTGCGCCGTTCGGTCCCGCCGATCTCCTTTGGATCAAGGTCGAGAGTTTCCATGCGGCGCAGCAATAAGTCGGCGCCCTCAGGACCCAACTGCGAGAGTTTGCGGAATTCGGCGGCGGAAACGCCTGCATCCTGCGCCATGCGCGCAATCTCTTCATCCGCGCAGCATCGCAGCTCCGAAACAGAATCCCCTCCGGTCAAGTTTCGCCACCATTGTGAAATAGCTTCGATCGGCGACCACGTTTTTCGGCTTTCGGGCGCGGCTAACATGCGACCCCTCCTCTTCACTGCAAGGGTTTCTTTTCGATAAAATAAGACGGCTGGTTGACGGGGCTTTTGACCTAGATCAACTACGAAGTTGAGCGCCGTCGTTGCTGTTCGTGGCCGATGTCAAAACCGACGCGCCCGCGATGGTCGAGGCCTGGCGAAACTCGAGGCGGGAGATGATCCGTTCCCGCCACCGCGTTCGATCCCCGCTATGCTATAATGATCCTCGCGAAAATCATCGGAGAAGTCTCCATGCCTGTGGCAATGCCGGAATCGGACAGCGCCGTGCTTGCCCGCCGCGCCGAGATTGTCGCTGCGCTCAAGCGAATCGTGCCGGGCGAGGGCGTCATTGATTCGGAGCAGGCGATGCGGCCGTACGAAAGCGACGGGCTCACCGCCTATCGGGCGCTCCCCATGGTGGTCGTGCTGCCGGAGACGACGGAGCAGGTTTCCGCCGTGCTCGCCTATTGCCACCGCGAAGGCATCAAGGTCGTGCCTCGCGGGGCGGGGACTTCGCTCTCGGGCGGGGCGCTGCCGCTCGGCGACGGCGTTCTTCTCGGTATGGCCAAATTCAATCGCATCCGCGCCATCGATTTCGATAACCGTGTCGCCGTGGTCGAGCCGGGCGTGACCAACCTTGCGGTCTCGCAAGCGGTGGAAGACGCCGGCTTCTACTACGCGCCCGATCCGTCGTCGCAGATCGCCTGCACCATCGGCGGCAACGTGGCGGAGAATTCAGGCGGGGTGCATTGCCTCAAATACGGAGTGACCACCAACAACGTCCTCGGCTGTGAGCTCGTGCTGATCACCGGCGAGGTGGTGCGGTTCGGCGGCAGTCATCTCGATGCCGCGGGCTATGATCTCCTCGGCATTGTCACCGGGTCGGAGGGGCTTCTCGGGGTCGTCACCGAAGTCACGGTACGCCTGCTCAAGAAGCCGGAAACGGCGCGCGCCGCGCTGATCGGTTTTGCCGCATCCGAGGACGGCGGCGAATGTGTTGCGCGCATCATCGGCGCCGGCATCATCCCGGGCGGCATGGAGATGATGGACCGGCCCGCGATTCGCGCCGCGGAAGACTTTGTCCACGCCGGCTATCCGCTCGATGTAGAGGCGCTCCTGATCGTTGAACTCGACGGCCCGCACGCCGAGGTCGATCATCTCCTCGACCGTGTCCAGGAGATTGCCGGGCAATGCCGCGCCGTGACCTGCCGCATTTCCAATTCCGAGGAGGAACGGCTCCTGTTCTGGGCCGGACGCAAGGCGGCGTTTCCGGCAGTCGGCCGCATTTCGCCGGATTACTACTGCATGGACGGCACCATTCCGCGCGCGCAGCTGCCGCTGGTGCTGCACCGCATGAAGGAATTGTCGGCGAAATATGATTTGCGTGTCGCCAATGTGTTTCATGCCGGCGACGGCAATTTGCATCCGCTGATCCTCTACGACGCCAACAAGCCGGGCGAGCTGGAGCGCGCCGAGGAATTTGGCGCTGATATCCTGCGGCTGTGCGTCGAGGTCGGCGGCGTGCTCACCGGCGAGCATGGCGTCGGCGTCGAGAAGCGCGACCTGATGCCGGTGATGTTTTCCGAGACCGATCTTGCTCATCAGCAGCGGGTCAAATGCGCGTTCGACGATAAAAGCCTGCTCAATCCGGGAAAAGTATTCCCGACGCTGCACCGCTGCGCCGAACTCGGCCGGATGCACGTGCACGCTGGCCGGGTCGCGTTCCCCGATATTCCGCGCTTCTAGGGGATGAACGAGAATCTAAAACCGCGTGATGCGGCGGAGGTCGAGCAGGCGGTGCAATGGGCGCTTGCCGGCGACAAGGCGCTCGAAATCGTCGGCCGCGGCTCCAAGCGCGCGATCGGGCGTGCGGCGCAATGGGATGCGACGCTCGATCTGTCCAGCCTTTCCGGCGTGACGCTCTACGAACCGGCGGAGCTGGTCCTGTCGGCGAAGGCTGGCACGCCGCTTGCCGAGATCGAAGCACTGGTTGACGCGAGCGAGCAGGAGCTTGCCTTCGAGCCGATGGACTACGGGCCGTTGCTCGGCACAACGGTGGGCAGCACGATCGGCGGCGTGATCTCGGCAAACTTGTCCGGCCCGCGGCGCATCAAAGCGGGCGCGGCGCGCGATCATTTTCTCGGTTTTAGCGCAGTGTCCGGGCGCGGCGAAACGTTCAAATCCGGCGGTCGCGTGGTGAAGAACGTCACCGGCTACGACCTCTGCAAGCTGCTCGCCGGCTCCTGGGGTACGCTTGCTGTTATGACCGACGTGACGATCAAGACGCTGCCGCGCGCCGAGACCGAAGAGACCTTGCTGGTGCTCGGCCTCGATGATGCCGCGGCTGGGAAAGCCATGACAGCAGCTATGGGATCATCCGCCGATGTTTCGGCCGCCGCGCACCTGCCGGCAACGCTTGTAGGGCGCATGGCTGAAATCGCGACCGCCGGTCGCGCCGCGACTGCGTTCCGGCTTGAAGGCGTTGCACCGTCGGTGGCGCACCGGAAAGCTCTGCTGGAGAAGCTGATGGCTCCGTTCGGCAGCCTGAGCACGCTCGGCAATACCACCTCGCGCGCGTTCTGGCGCGCGATCCGCGATGTCGAGCCATTCTTGGCGGCCGGGCCCGCCGGTGACCGCATCGTCTGGCGCATCTCGACTGCGCCGTCGCGCGGCGCCGAGGTCGGACCCGTTCTCACGGAACAGCTGTCGGCGGACGTCCTCTATGATTGGGGCGGTGGACTGATCTGGGCGGCGTTGCCGCCAGTGGACGATGCCGCCGCGGGACGGCTGCGCGGGATCGTCGCGGCGGCCGGCGGACATGCGACGCTCATTCGCGCGCCGGCCGCGGTGCGCGCCGCGGTCGATGTGTTCACCCCGGAGACGGCGGCACTCTCGGCATTGACCAAGCGGCTCCACGACAGCTTCGATCCGCGCGGCGTGCTCAATGCCGGCCGAATGTGGGCGGGCGTGTAATCATGCAGACCTCGTTCAGCCTCGCGCAGCTTGCCGATCCGGACGTCGCGGAATCGGAGAAAATCCTGCGCGCCTGCGTCCATTGCGGCTTTTGCACCGCGACCTGCCCGACTTACGTGCTTGACGGCAACGAGCTCGATTCGCCGCGCGGGCGCATCTACCTGATAAAGGACATGCTGGAGAATGACCGGCCGGCGACGGCCGAGGTCACGCTGCATATTGATCGCTGCCTGTCCTGCCTTGCCTGCATGACGACGTGTCCGTCGGGGGTCCACTACATGCACTTGGTGGATCATGCCCGCGCTCACATCGAGCGCACCTACGACCGGCCGCTCGGCGATCGGCTGCTGCGGATGACGCTGGCGCGGCTGATGCCGTATCCGCGGCGCTTCCGGTTGGCGCTCGGCGCTGCCTTGCTCGGCAAGCCATTCGCCGGACTCGCCGAGGCGATCGGGCTTAAACGTCTTGCTGCCATGCTTCGGCTGGCGCCCTGGCGTCCGCCGCATGAGCCGTTGGCGCCGCGCACCTATCCCGCGGTTGGGCCGGAGACGAAGGGCCGCGTGGCGCTGCTCGCCGGTTGCGTCAATGACCTGTTGGCGCCGCAAATCAACGCCGCCGCGATTCGCGTGCTGACGCGGCTGGGCATCGAAGTGGTGGTGGCGGAGGGTGCCGGCTGCTGCGGCTCACTGGTCCATCATATGGGCCGCGAGGACGAGGCCTTGGCGCAGGCGCGGGCCAATATCGACGCCTGGATGGCGGCGGGTAGTATCGATGCGATCGTGATCACGACGTCCGGCTGCGGCACGACGGTCAAGGACTACGGCTTCATGCTGCGCACCGATCCGGTCTATGCGGAACGGGCCCGCAAAGTGGCCGCTCTCGCCAGGGACGTCACCGAATATCTCGCGACGCTGCCGTTCCCGGCGGAGCACAGCGCACCAAGCCTCGTCGTGGCCTATCACTCGGCTTGTTCGTTGCAGCACGGCCAACGCGTCACGCGCCAGCCGAAGGACCTTTTGCTCAAGCTCGGCTTTGCGGTGAAGGACGTGCCGGACGGCCACCTGTGTTGCGGATCGGCGGGAACGTACAATATTTTGCAGCCGGATATCGCAAGAAGGTTGCGCGAGCGCAAAGTCGGGACTATCGAGAGACTGCGACCTGATGTTATCGCAGCTGGGAATATCGGCTGCATGACGCAGATCGCTGCGGGCACCAAGCTTCCGGCTGTCCACACAATCGAGTTGATTGATTGGGCTACCGGCGGGCCTTGTCCGCCTGCGCTTTTGGAGCATCGGCAGCGTTAGTCGATGCATCCGTCTGCGGCCGCGGGCTGACGGGGGCTCGGTCGTTGTTGTGGCGTGAACCCGGTCTCCCACGGGGGCCGATGGGATAATTGTTCCTAGCTTAGATCGGGAGGACGATCATGGCGAAGAAGTCGAAGGCGAAGAAGAAATCCGGGAAGAAAAAGGCCGCTCCGGCGCGCAAAAAAAAGAAGGCAATAAAGGCAATAAAAAAGAAGACAATGAAATCGGCTGCGAAGAAGGCACCGAAGAAAGTGGCGAAGAAGGCCGCTCCCAAGCGTAAAGCGCCGGCGAAGAAGCCGGCTCCGGCGCCAATGCCGGCGGCGGAGCCAGCTGCGGCCCCATCTTGGCCGCCTCCGCTCGGGGGCTCTGGTTTCGGCGACAACACCTAGGACTATCTCGGCCTCAATGGGAGCATGGAACGCGGGCCGCGCTGATGGCGCGGGCCGCGTTTCCATATCTGCCGTCGCGCCTGCTTTGGGCCATGCGCTGATGGCGTCCGACTCGCATTGCGTCGCGGGGGCGGGGCCCATAGCATTGGTGGGACCGATGTCTGGCGGGCAATCGTCGGCGCAGAGCTGAACGTCAGAGGCGCGGTCAACCTGGGAGGTGCGCGATGGCGACTTACAACATCCTGATCATGGGCGCCTCCTACGGCTCGCTGCTGGCCTCGAAGCTTTTGTTCGGCGGCCACACCGTCAAGCTCGTGTGCCTTCCCGCGGAGGCCGATCTCATCAATGGCGAAGGGTTTCGTGTGCGCTTGCCGATACGCGGGCGCAAGACGCCGGTCGAGCTCGATTCGCGGAAGCTCCCGGGCAAGGTGAGCGCCGGCGGCACATCCGGTGTTAATCCGAAGGACTATGATCTCGTCGGGCTGGCGATGCAGGAGCCGCAATACCGTTCGCCGGGGGTACGCGAACTCCTGGACGCTGTGGCGCGGGCGAAGGTGCCGTGCATGTCGATCATGAACATGCCGCCGCTCGCCTACCTGCGCCGCATCCCGGGCCTTGATACTGCTTCACTCAAGCCCGCCTATACCGATCCCAGTGTCTGGGACAATTTCGACCCGGCGTGCATCACGCTGTGCAGCCCGGACCCGCAGGCGATCAGGCCGCCCGACGAAAAGGTCAACGTCCTGCAGGTGACGTTACCTACCAATTTCAAGGTCGCGCGCTTTCCTTCTGAACGGCCTACCGCAATTCTCACCCAGTTGCAGGACGAGATCGAGGCGATTCGGTTCGACACGCCGGAAGGCAAGACCGAACTCCCGGTCAAGCTGCGGGTTTATGATTCGATTTTCGTCCCGCTGGCCAAATGGGCGATGCTGCTCGCCGGCAATTATCGCTGCGTGACCAAGGACGGCATACGCACCGCGCAAGAGGCCGTGCACAGCGACATCGAGACCTCGCGGTCGGTCTACAATTTTGTCGTCGACCTCTGCGTCAAACTTGGCGCCGACCCGGGCGACATGGTGCCGTTCGAGAAATACGCCGCCGCGGCCCAATCACTCACTCGGCCGGCGTCCGCAGCGCGCGCGCTGCAAAACGGCGCGCCAAACATCGAGCGCGCCGACAAGCTGGTGCAGCTGATCGCGGCACAGAAAGGCCTGCATCATCCGGCGATCGACGCGCAGGTCGCGCTGGTCGACGCGCGCCTTGAGGCGAATCGGAAGAAGGCGGCGGCATGATTAAGCGTGGACTTTGTGTGGGCCGTGTGGAGGCACTACAGCGGGTGCGGACACAGGCCTCAAGAAGGAAGGCTGAATAAGGATCAAGGCCCCGGCCAAGAAAAATAGGACTCCAATGAAGCAGCTGACTATCGGCAGCCAGTATCGATGTTTGCCCCGCCAAATAGCATCCAAAAAGACAAATAGCGGAATGCACGACTTGCCGTGCCATTTAATTCGAATTGCTCGCCTGCGAACCTTGTCTTGGATGATCTGTCGCCACAAGATGCCGAAAGGCACAATCTTGCCTTCTGCGGCTATGACGATTCGATCGCCGAAGATCGCTTGGCGCTCCAAGTGCCTCAGTACATCCTCGGCCAACCAAAGCAAGTCACGATTGCGCCGGTCCATCAGCGCAAAGGCAAAAGTTAAGCTTCCTGCGACGAAGCATAAACCGGCATAAACATATATAGACAGACCCTTATCAGCTGCGTTTACTAAGCCGGCTGCAAAGAGGCCTATTATTACAAGCATAAAATTGAAAACTTTCGTCCGCTGATCGGCATGAAAGCTGAACCACTTCCAAGCGTAGTCAAATTGTAGCTTGCGAAGCTCTGAAGGTGGGTCGGCAGAGCGTTTTGGACTGGACGTCACGGTCTTTGAACCTAGGGTTGTACGTGCAACCCTATCAATTTGTCGGCAATTTCCAAGACACTTTTTGCATTCGTGTACTGAGTATCGCTTGCCGTAATACCCCAGCCGTAAGTGACCCCGAGAAATTGTGTCCCAGCATCCCTCGCTGCTGCCGCGTCAGCAGGCTGATCGCCGACGTAGACGCATTTATCGGGCGGCAAGTCTAGGACGCGTGCTCCTTCTTTGAGGCACCATGGTTTCGATTTCGGTTCTGGGTATCGGTCAAAATAGAAAAGGCAGCTCTTCTCAAAATATTCCATCGCGTGCCCAAGAGCCGGCTCCACATTTGCTCGCGTGTTGGACGTCACTAGGCCTATTTTTAGGCCGGCCTTTCGGAGCTTAGACAACAGCTTTTCTGTGTTTGCAAAGGGCTTAGGCCGGTAACGTTCCATGAATTCATTTTGATAATCAACCACGGCGCGATCGGCCAAGTATTCGGGAAATCCGACCGCCAAGAAGAAGTACCGCATCGGACTTACTTTGGTGCCTCGCCGCACCATTTCGCGGAATTCTCCTACCGTAGGAATTTTTAGTTTAAGGCCAAATTCAATCGCCTTATCGCGGCAAATCCGAAGGTGCTCGGGTAACGAGTCGATCAGGACGCCATCTATGTCGAAGAACACCGCCTCCACAGAAGAAAAAGGCATTCTTGACCTCGTCTGCTTGACTACAACCGATTAAACCGCGATTCGCCTAGTCGTATGTACTTCTCATGTTACACGATTGCATTATCCCTGAGAGGTGGTCCCGCTTGGCGGGACAGAATGGCGGCTTGGCTAAGGTAGATTCTGGGTTCGATTACGCCGCCAGTTTCGCCTCGGTTACCTGCGTAGCATAGACTTCGTCGGGCGTCCTGCCGCCGAAGACCGAGTGGGGTCGATCGGCGTTGTAGTAGCCGACCCAACGACCGATCCCGGTTCTTACCTCACTGCCGGTC
>JBAUGC010000550.1:0-1913 GCA_049679485.1 Xanthobacteraceae bacterium | reverse complement strand
GAGAAACCTCAGGTTTTTCGCGTAAAGATCCATTCCCTTCTCGGCGAACTGTGCCGCGGCCGCCATGGGCCAAAAGAACGGCACGTTGAGGCGAGGGAGATCGGAAGTGGAAACGCCGGATGGTTGGGTCATGGCCGATGCCGTGCACGCCCTCAGGAGGTGGTCTCGCTCAAGATTCTTCGCGGCGGCTCGTTATCGAGCAATTGTCTTGTGTGGCGCGCCACAATCAGATTTTCGTTGGTCGGCACGACCCAAGCCGAAACGCGTGAAACGGAAAGCGAGATACGCGGGCCACCCGCGGCGTTGGCCTGCCCGTCGAGCGAGATTCCGATCCACCGTGCGTCATTGCACACGCGCGCCCGTATCTCCGTTGCATGCTCGCCGATGCCGCCGGTGAAGACAATGGCATCGAGGCCACCAAGCGCCGCCGTGAGCGAGCCAAGCTCCCGACCAATCCAGTAAACGAACAGGTTGACGGCTTCTTTCGCCGCCGGATTATCACTCGCCAGCAATGTGCGCATGTCGCCCGACAAACCGGAAACACCAAGCAGTCCCGAACGCTCATAGATGAGGTGCTCGATGGCTCGCGCGTCCATCCCTTCGTGCTGGAGCAAATAGAGGATAACGCCCGGATCGAGCGTGCCCGTGCGCGTTCCCATGGGCAGTCCGTCCACGGCGGTAAAACCCATTGTCGTGGCGACACTGCGGCCTTTCTCGATTGCGCACATGCTGGCGCCATTGCCGAGATGGGCAACAACCACTTTGCCGTCGGCGCAATTGGGCGCGATCTGTGGCAGGACCGACATGATGTATTCGTAAGAAAGTCCATGGAAGCCGTAGCGGCGCACGCCCTTGGCTGTGAGTTCGCTCGGCAACGCGAATTCCTGGGCGAGCGGCGCCTCGTTTCTGTGGAAGGCGGTGTCGAAGCAGGCAACCTGCGGCACCTTGGGCGCAATAGCGCTGATCGCACGAATTGCCGCGATGTTGTGCGGTTCATGCAAGGGCGCAAGAGGTACGAGTTCCTCATGTGCAGCCAGTACCTTGTCGTCGATCAGCACCGGATTCGAATAAGTCAGGCCGCCGTGGACCACGCGGTGGCCGACTCCTGCGAATCCGGCCTCGCTGCCGACGTGGGCCGCGAACCAAGCATGAATGGCTGCTATCGCGCCCTCGTGATCCGCGCTGGCAATTGGCCGATTGACCAGGTTATGGCCCCGCGCATCGGCGGCCTCGAGTCGCGACGTCTCGCCGGCTTCGCCGATGCCCTCTACCTGTCCATGCGCTCCGGGCAACAGCGATCGATCGGGCGCAGTCTCGAATATCGAAAACTTACAGCTCGACGAGCCGGCATTGATCACGAGGATCGGTTCGCGCACGCAACTCACCCCGCGATTTTTCCGATTGCTGCCGCGGCGACGCGGTGAGCGTGAGCGTAAAGTGCGGCGACAGCGCAACTCGCCATGCGGGTGCGTACGTTATCGGCACGGCTCGTTAGGATGATCGGCACCCGCGCGCCCAGCACGATGCCCGCGGCATCGGCATTGGCGAGAAAGCTCAACTCCTTCGCCAGCATATTTCCGGCTTCGAGATCGGGAACCAGCAGAATATCGGCGTCGCCGGCAACCGTCGAAGTAATGTGCTTGATATTCGCCGCTTCGCGATTGATGGCGTTGTCGAGCGCCAGCGGACCGTCGAGAATCGCGCCGGTGATCTGGCCTCGATCTGCCATCTTGCACAGCGCGGCGGCGTCGATCGTGGACGGAATCTTCGAGGTGATCGTTTCGACGGCAGAGAGGATGGCGACTTTTGGGTGTTCGATACGCAGTGCGTGAGCAAGATCAATCGCGTTCTGTAGAATGTCGACTTTGTCCTCAAGCGTGGGGAAAATATTGACTGCCGCATCGGTGATGAAA
>JBAUGC010000549.1:0-2166 GCA_049679485.1 Xanthobacteraceae bacterium | reverse complement strand
CGCCCCAAACACGCCGTGAAAGCCGCGGCCGTCGCGACGGCACCATCGCTCGATTCCCACTACGCCTGAACAGGCGCCAGACCAAATAACGGGCTGAGTTCGCCGACGGCGCGCTTGGAAGCCGAGCGACTAGCTCGGCAGTCCGAGATGTGAAAAGGCGTTACTGAAAGCGATATCCTTGCGTAGGCCCTCGTCGAGCGGGGTTTCGTCCATGAACTTCCCGGCTTCCTCTGCCTGTTCGAACGGATAATCGGCCGCGAACATGACGCGATCCGCGCCGAGCGCGGCGATCGCGCAGTTGAGCGGTTCCGCCGAACACATGCCGGAGGTCGTGACCACGAAATTCTGCCTGATGTAATCGGACGGCTTTTGGCCGAGCTTGACGCCGTAGAGCTTGGCGCGGCTGTCGAAGCGCCAGAGCAGGTACGGCAGCGTCTCGCCAAGATGGCCGAGCATAACGCGCGCCCGCGGGTAGCGGTCGAACAGGCCGCTGAAGACGAGGCGCAGCGCGTGCGAGCCGGTTTCGAAGCCCCACTCCCAGGTTGAGCGGCGCAACCCCTCGTAGCCGTCGAGCGCAGGCGACGGCGCGATCGGATCGGCGGGATGGATATAGATCGGCGCCAGCAATTCTTCGGCCCGCTCCCAAAACGGGTAGAGCGAGGGATGATCGAGATACTGGCCGTTGGTGTGGCCGTTGATCATGGCTCCGTAGAATTTGAGCTCACGCATGCAGCGCTCCAGCTCGTCTGCCGCGCCGCGGGCGTCCTGCATGGCAAGGTGCGCGAAGCCGTAATAGCGGTCCGGCTGCTTGGCGATTTCGCCGGCCAGAAAGTCGTTGGCCTCACGGGCCCGGCGTTGCGCGACCGCCGGGTCGCGCTCGCTCTGCACCCCCGGCCCGGCGATCGAAAGGACGGAACGCGCAATGCCGGCCCGATCCATGGCCGAGAGCCGCGTCTCACCGAAATCGGTCAAGCGGGCCAGGATGCCGCTAGCTACTTTCGGGTCTACGTTGCCAACCGTCGGCCGCCAGTACTCTTCGTAACCGGGTGCCAGGAAATGCTCTTCAAGCGCGATCTTGCTGACCATGCGTTTCTCGTCTCTCCCCATGCGTCCGGGGTGCGATCCCGGCAGCGCGACAAGGGTCTATAACCGATATCCGGTGCAATGGTATATGGCCCAATGCTATAAGCGGCGCCCCAGTGGGCGTTGCAGGGAGGATTGAGGGGTGAAGAAAATACGCGGGGTCTCGTTCGAGGAGAACGAGAACAACGCGATGGGGCTGTCGTTCTATAATCTGTCTCATCGCTTCGGCTATCAGTCGCCGAACTGGCCCTACTTCGAAGACGTCAAGATCGAACGCATCCATTACATGGCGAAGTCGGGCGTGCTGTCGCAGCGCATCACCACGTCAATGCACAACACCACGCACATCGACGCGCCGGCGCACGTCGTCCAGGGCACGCCGTTCATCGACGAAGTACCGCTGCCGCATTTCTTCGGCTCCGGCATCGTGATCTCGATCCCGAAAAAGAAATGGGAGCAGATCACCTATGACGATCTGGAGAAAGCCGCCAGCAAGGTGGTACGGCCCCGCGATGTGGTGATCGTCAACACCGGCTGGCACAAGAAGTACGAGGATAGTGAAGACTATTTCTGCTACGCGCCCGGCTTCGTGCCGTCGGCGGGCGAATGGTTCGTGGAAAAGAAAGTGAAGGTCGTTGGCCACGATACCCAGGCCAACGATCATCCGCTGGCGACCGCGATCGGTCCGCAGAGGAACGGGCCCCTGCACCCGCATCTCGCCGCGGAATATAAAAAATGGTCCGGCGGACGCGACTGGAAGGACGATTTTCCCGAGTGGGAGCCCGTGCACCGCATCCTGTTCAAGAACGGCATTCTCGGCATCGAGAATGTCGGCGGCGACATCGACAAGGTCACCGGCAAACGCTGCACCTTCGCGTTCTTTCCCTGGAACTGGGACCGCGGCGACGGCTGCATCATCCGCCTCGTCGCCATCACCGATCCAAAGGGCAGCTACCGGATCGAGAAGGGGGAGAAGTTCTGATGCAGGTGAAACGCTTCTCCGAGGCCAAGACTTACGAGGCGCCTAATCATCGCGACTTCACGGGACTGCGGCTTTTCGGTGCCGAGGCTGGAGGCTCCAAG
>JBAUGC010000548.1:0-2848 GCA_049679485.1 Xanthobacteraceae bacterium | reverse complement strand
TCCCAGTCCAGGGAACGCACCTCCCGGACCGGTCGTAGTGCCGGTCAGCATGATGCCCGAAGCTGCCCGGGACCATAGATTCACGGGCCGTTGGTAAAATACATTAGTCATGACAATAATTTGAGTTTGATATTTACCAGCATTCAGCCATCAGAAATACTATAGGTAGCAGCAGGCTTTCCATCCATGGGATTCCGACAGGAAAGGCGACACGGCGGATTTTGATTCCGCCATGCGGAGGTTCGAATCCTCCCGCCCCAGCCAATATCTTCAATGACTTAGCGATTTGTGCGATCCGGTTAGCCTCAGCATAGCCTCAGGGTTAGAGGGCGCGTCCTGACGGAGATGTGAACGTGACCGATCGACAATCTCAGCAATGCAGCACATCAGTGCAGCAAGCGGCCGACATGCAGCAAAATCCAGTTGCGCAATATCAAAGCTTGATGAGCACAGTGCGCCGTCGGCTGGATTTGGTAGCGGCGCTCAAGTCGGTAAATGCCGATGTCTTCTCAAAAGCTGAATCTGCGGCGTTCCATGGGAGAAAGGTAGTAGAGGGTATCGCTTTTGGGTGTTTGGTCGCTGCTGAGAATGGTCTTCGTAGCTTTCCGGGAAATGCGAGGGGGCAGTGGAACGCCGACCGCATCCTTTCGAGACTACAAGCAAAACGCATCGATATCTTTCCGAATCCCAGCGCTTTGCGGGTGCCCACAGAGGACGAGCGCGCGACACATAGCGTGGCGCTTGTTATCGAAGGGCTACCAGAGAGGACGATGACGCACGATGATCTACGGGCGATCTATGCGCGGCTCCACAAATGGCTGCATGAAATAAATCCATATATTGAAGTCGACCGCGAGACCTTCGTAAGTCGTTACGAAGCAATTCTGTGGGGCGATCTGAGTAAATTGCGTTTGCTCGTCGAGCGCCATTTCATTGCAATTGGTGGGCGCGGGTTTTATTGCACCCTGTGGGACTCGCAGGACGGTTCCACCAAAGTCCTACCGTTAAACAAATGACAAACCATGCTGGTGATTGCTATAAACAAAGAAGCAAGACCCCGATTTTATTTCGCAAACAGAAAGGGAAATTCGGCAAAGCTGCCGTGACGAAGTTTCTGATACAGTCGTTCCCCATCGTCGGCTTCTTCATGGGCGGCGAGATCGACGTAGTACTGATAGCCCTCATGCTTGGCATAAATGATCCAATCGCCCGTGAGGCCGCGGTTCGCGCGGTCTATAAATCCATCAAGCACCAGCTTGTGCAATAATGCCTCTTGCCAGTTATCATTACCGTGCGTTTTGCTCAGCTCGTGAAGCATGTGCCCAGCGGATGCCGATGTTTCGAAGGATGTGACGCGGGGCGGAATAGTGTTTGTGCCAGAATTGATGGAGCGGCGGATAGCGGAACTGTTCTTCCCGTTTGGTTTTTGAATGTGAGCGCAATCCTTCGAGGTAATCCATTTCATCCAAGATAAGATGGTCCTCGCGTAGTCCCGTTTTGACCATGAAAAGACGCATCGCGAAGGCGAGACTGATCCGATCGGCGTATGAGCGTCCGCTCGTCACGCCCCATTTGATCGCGTGCTGCTCATCAGAGCTAAAGCTTGCACTGGCCATTCCAGCCATACGAATTATCTTAGCGGCGCCGGCCAACGATTGTCGGTGCGAATCATGAACGACATCGAGCAAGAATGTATCATTCTTAATTCGGTCTGGCAGATGATCGACGATATGGTCAACTGGGCCATGTTCGTAAAGCACGATCGAACCGAGCCGACTAATATGATGTTCGAGACAAGCCAGCACAGCCGGCTTTTCATTATCCTGCTGGGCGATTTTCTGTCAGAGCTTCGAGCGTTTAAGAAGCGGCCGATCCCATTAGGCCTTAAACCTCCGCCGTCGAGCGCCCAGCCATCCGACCTCACGTTCCTCTATTACCTCAGGCAGATATGCGTGAATCCGAAGCTCGGGTCACAAATCACCGATCTGCAGCGATGCACGGAATCGTTCGCCGCCTGGCTCGAAGGCGAGTTTGTTGCTCCTGGTGTCAACCTTCATGCAATCGATGTCGTTGCTGACTTGCGCGTCGCACGATATCGCTACCTCAAGATTTGCGGCGATATCGCCAAGCATAACTTGGCGCGGCTTGCGACTAACGTTGCACATATCCGAAAGTTGCTTGAGGCCAGCGGCCATCCTGTAAGTGAGCAAGATGCTTACCTGGCAGTCGAGAACTTCTTCGAATGGTTCCACGGCGACATCTTTATCTATCATTCGAGCCAAATCGCGGAATTCCTCAACAACACACGTTGGGCAATCTTCGATTACCTGCAGCCGGAGTACGCGCGATCATGGCATGTTGTTGAAGATGCCAACCCAAGTTTTCCTCTATACGCTTATCGCTTCCCCGCAGGCTGTAACGAAGCTATAGCGCGTGCCATGTATTGGGACCTCATGAACCGTGTGCGGGGGAAGCCCTGGCTACACCGTTTTCTCGTGCATGAATCGTTCAAGCGGCGCTACTGACAGAAGAGCAAACAAAAAAGACGCCGGTCACTTCGACCGGCGTCCGATTCAGGCGGCATCGCATTCCGATTCGGTTAGCTCCCTCGTCGCGTTCATCAACCAAGCGCACGCCGGACACCAGACAGAGGTGGTCCCGCTTGGCGGGACAGAATGGCGGCTTGGCTAAGGTAGATTCTGGGTTCGATTACGCCGCCAATTTCGCCTCGGTTACCTGCGTAGCATAGACTTCGTCGGGCGTCCTGCCGCCGAAGACCGAGTGGGGTCGATCGGCGTTGTAGTAGCCGACCCAACGACCGATCCCGGTTCTTACCTCACTGCCGGTC
>JBAUGC010000547.1:0-1894 GCA_049679485.1 Xanthobacteraceae bacterium | reverse complement strand
GGCGAATTCCGCGGCGGGCTCGGTGTCGAATGCGTAGTTCAAGCGCGGACCGACATAACGCTCAACACCAGCATAGAGCGGAAGAACTGTCTCCCCTGGGGCCTTGAGGGTGGTCTGGCCGGCACCGGCAACGAAGTATTGTTGAGGCGCAACGGCGAAATCGGGACTGAGGCACCAAATGCCAAACTCTACTCGACGCGCTTGCAAGCGGGTGATGCGTTTTTCCTGCATTCAGGAGGTGGGGGTGGCTTTGGCTCTCCGCTCGATCGCGCACCGGCCAAGGTGCTCGACGATGTTCGCAACGGCTACGTCACGATTGCAAGCGCCAAGCGCTATTACGGGGTCGTCATCGACCACGAGTCATTAGACGTGGATATGGCCGCGACGACTGCTCTCCGGGCGGAAATCGGCCACGCCGGTCAGACCCAACTCGCCACTATGTTCCGCGAAGCGCCGCGGCGCTTGACGCCCGCGCAGCGAGCCGAGCGCGAGCCCGATCACATGCCCATTGCCTGTCTGCTTCCGGGCTGCTGCGGCGGTGGCTCTCGTGTGTGGCAGGCACTGGCCGTCGACGAATGGAATGCAACGCATAAAGCTTCGCAGCAATAAGCGAACGGCCTTAGCCGTCGCAGAGGGAGGAACCGATGGTCGCAAATCCGTTCAAAACGGTCGACGTGCTCAACGGACCATTCGACCCGGGCGGTCAACCTGAAACGCGCATCGGCCAACCCTTGGAGCTCGGCTTTTTTGCCTGGAACATCAAAGGCGGGATGACTGCATCCAAAGCAGTACTTAAAGACCCGCCGCGCTGTCAGAACTTCTGGGAATGGCCGAATTCCATGCGGCTCGTGCTATTGGCCGAGGAAGTCGGATTTGATTATCAGGTGCCGTTCGGACGCTGGATCGGACAGGGCGGCGTGACGGACTACAATGGGGCTGCGCTGGACTTCCTCGCTTCGGCGGCGGCGACAGCGCCGATCACCTCGCGGATTGGTCTATTCTCGACGGCGCACATCACTTATCGCTTCCATCCGCTGCACATCGCTAAGTTCGGCGCCACTATCGACCACATTTCAAATGGCCGCTGGGGTTTAAATATCGTCTCGGGCTATTCGGCGAAGGAGATGGCCGCGTTCGGCTTTAAGGAGCCAATCCCACACGATCAGGCCTACGAGATGGCGGACGAATTCGTCTGCCTAATGAAACATCTCTGGCACGAGGAACAACGCTTTAACTTCGAGGGAAAATATTATCAGTCCTACGGCGCCATGATTGCGCCGCGGCCTAGGCGAAACCCGAGGCCGGTCCTGATGAATGCCGGCGCCTCCGAGCGTGGCATCGATTTTGCCGCGCGACACTCAGATTGGATTTTTGCGACGATGCCGACGCTCGAAGCGTATTCCGAGCGCGTCAACTATATCCACAATTTAGCGGCCAAATATGCGCGAAAGGTCCGGTGCGCGACCATGATCTGGGTGGTTCCTGAGGCTACCGACCAGTTGGCGCAAGAGAAATATGACTGGATCGAAGCCGAGATCGACCGGGAGGCCGTTCTTAACTTTCTAGCCTCGATGCAGGGGACGTCGGCAGAGCAAATTTTCGGCCTCAGCAATCCGGAGAACCAAGACCCATGGGGCGGCATCGGCAAACAGTCGTTCGTCGCCGTTGCCCTCGGCATCACTGCGCCGCACGTGATTGGGAGCTACGAGACTGTGGCAGAGAAGCTTCGGGCTCTGCATCAGACCGGGCTGGAAAGCTTGCTGTTCTGCTTCTTCGACCCACAGCAAGGTCTGCATCAGATGCAAGATCACATCATCCCGATCCTGAAAAAGATGAATCTGCGGCATTGATCGTTTCCGCCGCCTCGGCATGCAATCGCAATCACCATTGACGG